>JASHRI010000082.1 GCA_030037435.1 Candidatus Acidiferrales bacterium
ACGGGCCCGCGGCCGGCGCGGCACTCGTCCACTGCGGATTTCGCGGCAGCGTAGACAGCTAACACATCGTTGCCGTCTACGATCTTGCTCGCAATTCCGTACGCCAACGCGCGATCCGCGAGATTTCTCAACGGCACTTGCCGCGCGACGGGCGTCGAGTAGGCCCATTGGTTATTTTCGAGCACCACCACCAGCG
Source organism: Candidatus Acidiferrales bacterium (assembly GCA_030037435.1). GTDB lineage: Bacteria > Acidobacteriota > Terriglobia > Acidiferrales > UBA7541 > Palsa-295. The sequence continues at coordinate 197 of JASHRI010000082.1, forward strand.
GCGCACGCTGCGTGGCCGCCAGATTCAGCCCCTCGTGAAATGCGCCAGTCGAGCTGCCGCCGTCGCCGATCCAAGTCATGGCCACAATGTTCTGCCCAAGATAGCGGCCCGCCATTGCGACGCCGGTCATCACAGGAATCAGATCGCCAAGCATCGAGATGGGAGAAACAACGTGGCGCGTTTTCAGGTCGCCAAAATGGCTGGTGCCGTCTCTGCCGTGCGTGGGTGAAGTTTCGCGGGCCATGTGCTGTGTCAGTATGTCGCGCGGTTTGAATCCCTTCACCAGCAGCGTGCCGATGTTGCGAATCATCGGCGCCATCCAATCGCGCGGCTCGAGCGCGTAGGACGTACCGACGGAAATCGCTTCCTGGCCGAGGCTCAAGTAAACGCCGCCGACAATTTTGTTTTGGCGAAAAAGGCGCACCAGGCGTTCTTCAAGGCGGCGATTGAGCTGCATGAAGTAGTACAGCTCGAGCTGCCGTTCGGTGTTCAGCACATTTTGCATTCGTCGTACACTTCCCTCGCAAAACTCGCTTCGTTTTTCAGGGCCGGTCCGGCTGTCCGTGCAACTGCTTCAAAGATTCACCGGGGTGACGAGATCGCCGGCATTCGTGCCGCCTCGAGACGTGGCTCGAAATCCTCGCGGCTCATTCTCACTATTTCGCGCGAGAACACCGATGCAAAATGCGCCGCCAGCCGCTCGCGAACATCTGCCATTGGCACCGCGCGGCCCAGGGCGCGTTCCAGCGATGTAGCGCGCTTCCCGGCGATGCCACAGGGAATGATCCAGTCGAAATAGCTTAGGTCGGTCGACACGTTGTATGCGAAGCCGTGCGACGTAACCCACCGGCTCAGATGCACGCCCAGAGCTCCCAGTTTTTCTTCGCCACCGGCCGCATCGATCCACACGCCATGCTGTCCTTCCACGCGGTGTGCGACTAGGCCAAAGTCCGCGGTCGCGCGAATCATCAGCTCTTCGAGCTGGTCCACGTACCATCTCACGTCGCGGCGATGTCCCGCCAAGTCCAGAATCGGATATCCGACGATTTGGCCGGGGCCATGATAAGTGATGTCACCGCCGCGGTCGGTCCAATGAAATTCGACGTTCGCACAGTTCAGCGCCGTTTCCTCTGCCAGCAGATGTTCGCGCTGGCCGTTGCGGCCGAGCGTAACCACATGGGGATGCTCGCAAAACAGCAATACATCCGGTATCGTCCCGGCTTTACGGGCCTCCACAAGTTCTCGTTGCAATTCACAAGCGGGGCCGTACGAAATCGGTCCCCGGTCGACCACCCAGCAGACTTGGTCAAATGAATTCACGCGCTTCTCGCAACGATGCGACGTGGACGGTCAGCGTCGCAAGCTTAATAGTTGATGCTGAGGCCTCGCACGGCGTTGAATGCATCGCCCATTGCTTCCCACACTGTTGGATGCGCGTGGATGGTAGCTGCCATGTCGTCGAGCGTGGCTTCAAGGCCCAGCGCGGCCACGGGCTCGGCGATAATTTCCGTGGCCAGCGGTCCAATGGCATGAACGCCCAGAATTTCCCCGTACTTCGCTTCCGCGACCACCTTGATGAAGCCTTCGTGATTTCCCAAAATCGTCGCCTTGCTGTTGGCTAGAAAGGGAAATTTGCCGGTCTTGACTTCCAGCCCGGCCGCGCGCGCTTGCTGTTCAGTCAGGCCAATCGATCCAATTTGCGGCTCGCAGTAGGTGGCATTCGGGCAGCGCCTGCGATCGAACGGCTGCACCTCTTTGCCAGCCATCCGCCCCACGGCGATGATTCCTTCCATCGAGGCCGCGTGCGCGAGCTGCGGCAAACCGGCCACGATATCGCCAATCGCGTACAGCCGGGGCTCTGCGGTTTCGAGAAACGCGTTCGCGTGCACGAATCCGCGTTCCACCTTCGCTTTCGTCTTTTCGATGCCGACGTTTTCAGTCAACGGGCGCCGGCCAACGGCGATCAGCACTTTTTCCGCAGTCACGGATTGTGATTTACCAGACTTATCTTTATAGGTCACCGTGCCGCTGTTCGCGCTCTTCTTCACCGATTCGACGGATGCTTCCAGCTCGATCCGGATTCCTCTTTTCTTGAACGCCTTCAGCAGCTCCGCCGAAATTTCCTCATCCTCCAGAGGCACCACGCGCGGCAACGCTTCGAGCAGAGTCACGTCTGCGCCGAAGGTCTTGAAAATCGACGCAAATTCCACGCCGACCGCGCCGCATCCCACCACCACCATCGACTTCGGTATCGCCGTCAGCCCCAAAATTTCGCGGTTCGTCAGGACGACCTGCCCATCAATTTCGACGCCTGGCAACGAACGCGCTTCAGAACCCGTCGCCAGCATCGTAAAGTTCGTTTCAAGCTCCGTGGTTTTCCCGTCTTTCTCCACTGAGACGCGCCCCGATCCGGCAATTCGCCCCCACCCTTGTATCGACTCCACTTTGTTCTTCTTGAACAGGGCGGCAATTCCACCGGCATGCTTCTTCACAATCTTGTCCTTGCGCGCCAACATCGCCGGCCAGTTCACACGCACGTCTTTCACTTCGAATCCAAATTCCTCCGCGCGCAGAAAGGAATCGTATAAGTCGGCGTGATGCAGGAACACCTTGGTGGGAATGCAGCCGACGTGCAGGCAGGTGCCGCCGAGAAACGGATCTTTCTCGACCACCGCTGTCTTAAGTCCCCACTGGCCCGCCCGGATCGCGGCAACGTAACCGCCCGGTCCACTCCCGATGATCACCAGATCATATTTCGCCAAGCGTGCCCCCTTGTCGTTTCTTTTTCGCGCCAGCCGGGTACTGCATGGAAGGATTATGTATGATGGCGGCTCTTCCGGGCGCGCAGGCCAAAGATTTTAGCAGTCGCAATCGGCCCCCGCAACAGACGGTCCCATTTGGTGGTGGGTTAGTTTGAATTTTCTTGATCGTGACACAAGGGGTCAAAATTCAAACTAACCCACTACCTCCCATTTGCGCCGCGTTGCGTCGCAGAAAATACTTCCGAGTCCAGCGCGCGCGGCGTATTTTTGAAAGGCTGCGCACCACCAGATGGTGGCGCCGTTCGAATCTCTGGCCTCCAACCGACTTCCAATGAGCCCGCGACGACCTCCGCTGCACGACACGAGAATCCAGTCCGATCTTTGGATCAGTCGCTTCTTTTTCGGCCCAGACGGCCTCCGCGCGGGATGGCGCGCACTGCTCGCGGTATTTTTCTTTATCGCTTTCGTTGCAATTCTAAGCGGCATTTTGCTGCTCATCCCGTCGGTCCGATCCTGGGTTGCACATGTCGACCGCACTGCGGTCACGCCAGGGACTTTGATTTTGGGCGACGGACCCTCTGTCGCGTCGGCGCTCCTGGCCGCGTTCGTCATGGGGCTGCTCGAGGGCAAATCGTTTGCCGACTATGGTCTGCCGCTGCGCGCGGCCTTCGGAAAGCGATTCTGGCAGGGCGCACTTTATGGCTTGGCCATGCTGACGCTGCTGATGGGTCTGATCGCCGCGTTCCACGGATTCTCGCCGGGAACACTGGCGGTTCGGGGCGCCGCCGCAGCTCACTATGGCGCCCTTTACGCAATCGCATTCTTGCTCGTGGCGTTCTTCGAGGAATTCTCGTTTCGCGGTTATCTACAGGCAACGCTGGAATCCGGAATCGGGTTTTGGCCCGCAGCGGTCGTCCTTTCGATTGCCTTTGGTGCTCTGCACGTCTTAAACGCGGGCGAAAGCCGATCCGGCATATTGATGGTGGGTTGCTTCGGCTTGCTGGCCGCCTTCGCCTTGCGTCGCACCGGCAATATTTGGTTCGCATTCGGAATGCACGCCGCCTGGGACTGGGCCGAAACGTTTCTCTACTCAGTATCCGACAGCGGCGCAGCAGCCAAGGGGCATCTCCTGAACTCGTCACTCCACGGCCCCATCTGGCTGACGGGCGGATCCGTGGGACCTGAAGCAAGCCTGCTGGTGTTCGCGGTGCTGGCTCTCGCAGCGGTTGGCATCCACTATCTCTTCAGCGCGCAACACAAAGCGGCGTGAATCTGCCGTTTTGGAATCCTTTTCGCGGAGTGGAGCATCTAGTGGGGGTTGTCGCAGTCGTTGCTGCGCCGGTACTGATTTGACAACGGATGACGGAGTCGCTAAAATTTCCCGATTTGCATGAGGCGGAACGCCTCGCCATAGGGTCTCAAGCCATGGACAAGAAACGGTTGGAATACTACAAGAAGAAATTGGTCGCACGCCGCGACGAATTGTTGCGCGGCATAGCTCGCACCCAGCAGGAGGGCCGCGAAGCCGATGAAGATCCCACTGTGGATCTTGCGGACAAGGCCGCGAATTCCTACACCAAGGAATTCCTGTTCGGCCAAACGCACAACGAGCGCGCCATGCTGCAGCTCGTCGACGACGCTCTCGATCGCATCAAGGACAGCTCCTTCGGCGAATGTATCTCCTGTCATGAGGAACTTCAGCAGAAGCGCCTCGAGGCCGTGCCCTGGACTCGTTACTGCATCGCCTGCCAGGAAAAGAAAGAACAAGGCCAGCTTTAAGCTCCTCGGCAGGAATTTGAGTCGGCGTCCCGCGCCCGGCGCGTCTCCAGCCGCATTTCCGAATTACTCTTGGTAAGTAACGCGCGATCTGTAGCTTACCGATTGCGCAGGCGGGCATGAAGCTCGCATGTCCCAAAAGTTCCCAATCTCGTTGCGGCGATCCGCATCGATCCCTACGTAGTTTCCGAATCTTCTCAGCGCCGCCAATTCAGCGTAGCGTGCGACGGTAATTTCTCTGTCGCACCGCATTCGTGCTCATAAAAGACGCTTTCGGCGCTCTTGCCTCGGTCCTATTCCCCGGCCCGTGCCGAATCTGCGGCGACACTCTCACCAACGCAAGCTGCGTCCCGATCTGCGAGTCGTGTCTCGATGGCTTCGAGCGGATCGTTGAGCCGATGTGCCCCTGTTGCGGTCGTCCTCTTGCCCATCCCCCCGCTCAACCGATTCCGCCTGCTCAACGGAGTCTGCCCGCCCAACCGCTTTGCCACCTATGTCGTGCGCAATTCTATGCTTTCGATCGCGCCCGCAGCTTCGCCGTCTACGACGAGGCGCTTTCCGAAGCCATGATGTTGCTGAAGTACGACGAAGTGACGCGACTGGGAGACTGGTTTGCAGTGAAGCTCGCCGAAATGGTGGCGAGCACCGGCGAGGATTGGCGGGTCGACGCGATCGTGCCGGTACCCCTCCATGTGGAACGGCTGCGCGAGCGCGGCTACAACCAGGCCGAACTAATTGCTCGCCCGCTTGCCCGGCGCCTCCACACGAAGTTCGACCCCCGTTTGCTCGTCAGAACGAAGCCGCGTCCGCCCCGTCTGGTCCTCTCCCGTACCGAGCACTGGGAATCGGTGCGTGGCGCCTACGCCACCAGGTCCGGTGCGCAGGTTGACAAGCTGCGCATCCTGCTGGTAGATGATGTAATGACCACCGGGGCCACGCTTGACGCCTGTGCTCGTGCCCTCAAAAAGGCAGGCGCCGCTTCGGTCCTGGGGTTAACGGTGGGTCGGGTTCGATCTGGAACGCCCGCTCTCGCGGCCCGAAGCTCAAAAAGGCCTCGCGGCTCCAAAAAACCGGAAGTGCGCGGCGCGCATCCAATATAGCGAGCGCGACAGCCGAAGGAACGTGCATCGCAGCCTTGAGGCTGCATCATGGATAATCTGCTCAAAAAGGGGCTGCGGCCCCGGCCCAACATCGGACTGAGTGGAGCATCGCTGGATGTCGCTTCGCCCAAGCCCGCCCCTGCGCCGGCGAATCGCGGCTCGTTGATGCAGGCTCCCGTGCTCGTCCTCAACGCCACATTTGAGCCGATCAACGTCACCGCCGTCCGCCGTGCCCTGGTCCTGATGCTGAAAGGGGTGGCGCAAGCCGAGGAAACGAATCACGCCGAGGTTCACTCCACTTCGAAAGCCATCCAGGTCCCCTCGGTGATCCGGCTGCTGAGCTATCGCCACATTCCGCAGCAAAGCCGCGCGCTCTCGCGCAAGAATATTCTGCTGCGCGATCGCAACACCTGCCAGTTTTGCAGCCAGCCTTTTCCGGCGTCGGAATTGACTCTCGATCATGTAATGCCGCGGTCGCGTGGCGGACGTTCATCTTGGGAAAATCTGGTGGCCTGCTGCTACGCCTGCAACAACCGCAAGGGTGATCGCACTCCGGAAGAAGCCGGCCTGAAACTACAGCGCCGCCCGCGCCCGTTCACTCTTCACACTTCTAGACAATTAATGCGCCTGATGGGTCATCGAGATGAAAAATGGCGCAAGTATTTATTCTACTGAACGCCCGCACGCACGAAGATTTCTTCAAAATTTTTTTCTAGTTTCAAAAGAAGGGCAACTTTTCCCGAATTTTTGCGTCTAACCAATCAAACACTTCTAGGACACACCCCGGGAAGCGGGACCGGTTTTAGACGGCCGCTTCCCTAATTTTTGGGCTGGTTCTACACCACTTCGTTTATTGCCGGAATACAACTTTGATTCCGCGCCGCCAATTTTCGTTTAGGCCGATGCGAGTTACCTGAATTTCGGGCGACAAATATCTCAGCAGAGTTCCGATCGTGGAATGGAATCGCAGGCTCGGTCCGGCTAGCCACAAAAGCGGCGGAGCCGGGTCGATCTCGCAACCCGCGAAGTAGCCATAGCGCACGAAGTCGCCTTCGCGCTGGTGTCGCCGCACTCGCAGCCAATAATCGACGGCCTGAATCGGCAGTTGAATATCCTCGGAAGCCTTCAATTCGATCACCACAAGTCTGCCTCGCCGCGTCACGCCCAGCAGATCCACCACGCCGCGGTCTCCGGCCGCCATCGCCGGCACCTGCGAATACAAATAGCGAGAATCGAGCTGCGCGTCGAATCTCGTCGGGTCTTCGATTGCCAGCGATTCAAGCCACCGCTCAGGCGCCATTCGATAGAGCGCATTCCGGTGCTCGCTCGAAAGCGAATTGCGATACAGATCGAGCCGTTGCAGAAGGCGTTCAAGTGCGGGCTCTTTCGAAGTTGTCAGATTTTCCTGCGAATCGCCCAGTCCGAAGCGAACGCCGTCTCGTGACCATCGCGCAAATTCCAGGCCTCGAAAGCACAGCGCCACCTCGCGCGCTCCCGGAAGTACGCGAAATCGCATCTTGCGGACGGTTTCGCTCGATCCATCGGCTAAAGCGGCAACGCGCGCCGCGGCTTCGCACGCCATGCGCAACGCCGATTCGCAATCGCGATGCGGCGCAAGCCAGCTTTCCAGATTTCCGGCATCCGCGGGATCGACCTTCTGGACCTGCCAGTCGGGCTCTTGAAATTCGAAGATCTCGGTCCGCGCGGACGAGGAAAGCGCCAGCGCCCGTTCTCGCAACACTCTGCTGGAGCCTGCCGGCACGAACAGCCGCAGTCCCTGCACCGCGTGACGATCCGCGTGCGCCCGCGTCCAGTCGAGCCAAAGAATTCCGAATGCCAGCATTCCTTCGATCGAAGCAGCGCTCGCGCCTCGTGCCGCGGCAAGCAGAGCCCAGGCATGAGAGCCTTCGCGCATGCGCCCGCGGACGTACAGGCCAGAAAATGAATGCTCCAGGTCCGGTGCGGATGTGAGCGATTCGATTTCAGAGTCGGGAAAGCGTTCGGCGAGGATGCGATCGAGCCGCGCGCGAAATTGCTCGCGCGAGATGCGTGCAGCCGAGCGCGTCGAATCCGTGCGAAGAAATTCCAGCCGGCCGGGCCTAGGGCGGCCGAATCGCTGCACGTCGAGCACGATGCGGTCGTCGGATCGTTCACGGATGCGCAGGACGCGCCGCGTTAAATTCCGCCCGTCGGACCAGAGGTGGACCAGCGGATCCTTGCCACTGCGGCGAACCTCGCAACGGAGCGAGGAAAATTCAGCGAGCCATTCGCCGTCTTCGTGAATCTCCGCCCTGCCCGATGCCTGCATCGCTTCGAGAGCGCGGTCAAGCTCGGCCCATTCATCCATAGACAAGGCCCCTTCGTTTAGGAGACAGTAGCGCCCTACTCCAATACCAGCCCCGTGACGCGGATGGAAGGATACTGCTGATTCCATTCCACGGGAATATGTTCAAACGTGATTTCGAAATCGCGGTGCTTACCTGCCGCCAGCGGCGGTCCGCTTGACTCAACCACGCGGTGCGTTTCGCGCAGGATCACCTGATTGAATGGATCGTGGAACTCCACGGTCAGTTCCAGCGCTTTGAGCGTACGCGATCCGTCGTTTGAAATCGTGCCGTCCAAATATGTGAACACCTGATTCAGCATATTGTCGGCCTGCGACATGGAGATATTCCCGGGATGGATGTTCGGTGCGTAGGCTTGTTCCGTGGGACCGAACGGCAGCTTCTGCACGGGGGTGTGCCGCGCCGGTTGCGTGGAGTGCGAGACGATCAGCAGGCCCGCAACGAGAAGTCCCACGACCACGAGGCCGACCAAAAAGGCAGTCGGAAATCCGCGCCGCTCTGGGTCTCGTGGATCGAGATCGTCCTGAGCCATCCGTTCTCCTCAGCGCCCAAACGACAGGCGCAAGATCAACGGCTCGGGCAATCCGGCTTGCGTCATCCGCTGCTGTACCGCCTCAACGTCATACGGAATGCGCCAGAATTCCACCGTTTGTTTCTCCAAATCCGCGATGGCGAAACCGGCGCGCACGTCGCCATCACGCGCCTGTCCTATGGAGCCCGGATTCAGCAAATAGGTGGTGCCCGGCTCGATTGTAAGGGTTGAAAATGGCTGGCCTGCGGCCGGCCGGAAGTGCAGAACGTCGGGCTGTTCGCCGCGCAGTGAAAAACCGCCCTGCAAATGGGTGTGCCCGAAGAAAGTCACTGGAGTTGGAGAAGCGAGGAGCCCATCGAGTGCCAGAGCAGGGGAGAAAACGTACTCGTCTTCGTCGAACACCGCTCCATGAACGATTGAAAAGCCGTCCACAGATTGAGGACCTTTCGGAAGTTTCTGCAGATATTCGAGATTCTCGGGCCGAAGCCGCTCACGAGTCCATAGTACGGCGGCGCGGGCGATAGGATTGAATTCTTCGGCGTCTGCCACGCCGCTCACCGCCTTATCGTGGTTGCCGCGGATCGTGGCTGTGGAGAGTTCGCGAACGCGGTCCACCACTTCATTGGGATCGGGGCCGTATCCGACCAAATCGCCCAGGCACACGGCTTTGTCCCAGCGCCCTTCGGCCGCTTTCAGCACCGTGTCGAGCGCGGTCATATTCGAATGAAGATCGCTGAGGATCAGATAGCGCATGGCTTAATTGTCCGTCGCCGCAGGCCCCACATCATAGACTAACCCGCTTCGGCTTGCACGGGAATGGGCGATGTCGGCGCGAATCGAAGTGCCGTTATCGGATCAGCATCGCGTCGCCATAGCTGTAGAAGCGATAATCGGCTTCCACCGCATGGCGATACGCGCGCAAGATATTTTCGCGACTGGCGAAAGCGGCTACCATCCCAAGAAGACTCGATCTTGGCAAGTGAAAGTTCGTGAGCAGCTGATTCACCACGCGAAACGGTTTGCCAGGATACAGGAAAATATCGGCCTCTGCCCTCCCCGGCATTATAGGATCCTCGTGGCCTAAATTCCTTTCCGCCGCATCTTCGAGCGTTCTCACCACAGTTGTACCCACCGCCAGAACCGGCCGATTGTCGCGCCGGGCCTGTGCGATTGCATTCGCCGTGGCTTCGGTAATTTCGTACGATTCGGCGTGAATCTTGTGATCCTCAAGCTGTTCGGTGCGAACCGGCTCAAATGTGCCGAGTCCCACGCTCAACGTGATCTCTACGATTTGGATGCGGCGGTCTCGAAGGCGCTGCAAAGTAGCTTCCGTGAAATGAAGGCCAGCCGTGGGCGCTGCGACGGCGCTGCCCGCCCGCGCAAAGACCGTTTGATAACGCTCGCGGTCCGCGGGTTCGTCAACTCGCTTGATGTATGGTGGCAGCGGGATGTGTCCGAGGCGGCCAAGCGCCTCGTGAAATCCATGCTTCGATCGAAACCGCAAGACGCGTAACCCGTAGTTCCCTCGCCCTTCGACGTGTGCTTCGAGCTCGCCGTCGCCAAAAACGATTTTTTCGCCCGTCGGAATTTTTCGGCCCGGTCGCACCAACGTCTCCCAGGTATCCGGCCCGATCTGACGAACCAAAAGCACCTCGATGGAAGTCTTCAAGAATTCGCCGCGCGCCGGATTTCGGCGGCCGGGCGGCTCCGCGCGAATTCCTTCGCGGCGGCCGAAGAGGCGCGCCGGCAAAACGCGCGCGTTGTTCAGGACGATGAGTTCGTCACCGCGCAGAAGGCCGGGCAGATCACGAAACTGCCTGTCTTCCCACGCGCCGGTCTCACGACTGAGCAAGAGCATGCGCGAAGCGTCGCGTTCGGCAAGCGGGTGCTGCGCGATCCGCTCGGGCGGCAAATCGTAATCGAGATCGCTGACATTCATCTAGAATTTTTCACGTAGGATTTTTCACTCAGGATTGTTCGGCTTGCTGGTCGATGCGGTTGGCGAGTGCGCGCATTTCTTCATGAATGCGGCCGTTGGATGCGATTAGCCTTCGATCGCCGGGACGATACGGATGGCCATCGAAATCGGTGACCGTTCCGCCGGCTTCGCAAACCAGCACCATTCCGGCGGCGGTGTCCCAGGATTTCAGCCCAAATTCCCAGAAACCGTCGAATCGCCCGCAGGCGACCGCGCAAAGATCGAGCGCGGCGGCGCCGTCGCGGCGGACGCCGTGGGAGCGCAGTGTGAATTCCCAATAGTAATTAATGTTGGAGCTTTTCTTGCGCTGGTGCGTGGGAAAACCGGTGGCCACGAGGCTCCGCGACACTTTGTCGACGGACGAGACGCGAATCGGCTGCTCGTTCAGATATGCGCCTTCGCCGCGAGCTGCGAAAAAAAGTTCGTTGTAAACGGGATTGAGGACCACGCCGACAATGGGTTCGCCATTTTCAACCAAACCGATCGAGACGGCGAAGCAAGGATAGCCGTGCGCGAAATTCGTGGTGCCGTCAAGCGGATCGACGTGCCAGCAATATTTGGCGCCATCCGCGGCGCGCCCGCCGCCTTCCTCGGCCACAATCGCGTGATCCGGAAAATGCTGGCGCAGTCGAGCGACTACGGCCGCCTCCGAGCGGCGATCGGATTCGGTGACGAGATCGACCTCGCCCTTATAATCGACCCGCTTTGGCCGGCCGTGATCCTCCCGCAGAATCGTGCCCGCCTCTCGGGCAGCCTGGATGGCGACTTCGAGAAATTGGTTCATGGGATGAGGGGTGGGCAGCTTAGCGCGCGGCGCTGGTGAAATATTCCTTTCTGTAGTGGACCACGTAGTCGCCTTTCACAGTGAGTTGCACGTGGCGGTCGCTGCCAGGCGGCGGAACGGGACGCGGATAGTATCCCAGCAGATACTGCGTGCGCAGCTCGCGATCGATGCGGTCGAACATCTCGTCGAGTTGCGACAAATCCTCGAGGATGAACATGGCGCCGCCCGTGCTGTCTTCAATTGTAATCAAGGCGTGCTCACCGGCGGTATTTCGAAGTCCTTCGTTTGGAACCGTGCGCACGACGATGGAATAGAGCAGCGTGCCGGAACCGATCGCGGCGCGGCGCGCGTCATCGAACTTGGAAATGCTGGTGGTTTCTCCCGCGTCAGTGACCATGACGATCGCGCGGCGCCTTCCGGTTGGCCGCCTCTTGAGCGTGTTGGACGCGAGAACGATGGCGTCGTAAAGCGATGTGCCCGTGCCGGGGGCAATGTGCCGCGCTTCGTCCTGCAACCTTGGAACGTCGTCGGAAAACTGGCCGAGCTGGGTCACCGATTCCGAAATTTCGAAAAGGCCGAGTTCGTCGCCAGGACGCACGACCTGGCGAATGAAATGGGCGGCAGCTTCGGTCTCGAATTTCATGTCTTTATAGGTGCTCATGCTCGAATCGACCATCAAGGCGAGATCGAGTGGGCGGTTGGTTTCCGGCTCGAAACGCTCGATTTTTTGCGCGACGCCCTCTTCCGAAAGTTGAAAGGAATCCTTCGTGAGATCGACCACCGGCCGGCCATTTGCGTCGGTGACGCTGGCGAGAATATCGACCAGATCAGTCTGGACGCGGATCGTGCCCCGAGCATTCGGCTCCTGGCCGGCAGAGGCAATCGCCAGCGCCGCTCCAACCACAGCGGCACAAAAAAGTAGCACAGCCCCACAAAGGAAGCGTTTGGGGCCAACGGGCAGCGCCGTGAATTTTTTCATCTACGAGATAGATTCATTGGCGCCAGAAATGGGTTTCCCAGGAGGGGTTCCTTCACCTTCAGCCCAAACAGAGCCACCGACAAAGTATTCTTTTTTCCAGATCGGGACGGTGCGCTTGAGAGTATCGATGGCATAGCGGCAGGCATCGAAGGCAGCTGCCCGGTGCGGAGAGCTGACGGCGATCAGGACACTCGTCTCACCGATTTCCAGCCGTCCCAAGCGATGAACGATGGCAAGGCGATGAATAGGGAACTTTGCGTGGATCTCCGCGCCGATCTCGCGCATTTTCGAGTAGGCCATCGATTCATAGGCCTCGTATTCGAGGTAGAGCGTTTGGTGGCCCTTGAAACTGTTGCGGACGAAGCCGTCGAAGACGGCCACCGCTCCATCCTCGGGCGCTTTCAAAGATTCTACGATTTCGTGCGGTCGGATTGGGTCGCGGACGATTTGAAAAATATCCGGTTCCACGGCCACCTGCTGGCCGCCGCTGACCGGAGGAAGAAAGGCGATTTCGTCGCCGCTCGCGAGTTGCACGCGCCAGGCGGCGTATTCCTGATTTACGGAGGCGGCGATCGAATGCCGGAACTCGGCGAGCTTGGGAAATCGCCGGCCGTAACGCTCGAAAAGATCTTCGAGGCGGGCGCCTTCGGAAAGCTCGGCGTCTTCCTGGGTTACGCCGGTAATGTCCTTTAGCTGGCCGAAGAAAAGGACGCGAACTTTCATGGCTAGCATTCTATCGCGGCATGCAGAGGCAGGAAAGAAGCGCGCCAGAACCGGACGCGAATTGGCTTTCGCCTTTTCTTTGCAGTTCATCCGGACAGAGTTTCGATTAGAACGGAGGGCCATCGTTTGTTTTCTGCAAGTTACATGGGGTTCTAATCGAAAGCGAGTTTCGATTAGAAAAGGGCGCGGCTGGCGAGTGTTGACCCGTGTTTCGTGGGTATGAGCGTGCGCAGCGGTGCGTGAGGTTGCCATTTTCCCTGCTCGCTGCGCCACTTTGCCTCTCCTTTTCCATCGACGAACACACGAGCCGCGTGTGCCGCTGGATGCGTTTCATGCGTTGTCCGCGCCCAGCGGGTGCGGCGCGAACAACAAAAACGAGGCATGTTAGCATGGAAGTAAACAACTTTTCAAGGGAAAAGTGCGTGAATCGCTCGGCGTTGCGAAAGCTAAAGCAAAGGCAAACCCTTTTAGAGGGATGCTTTGTCGATCCTCGCCGGATCGCCTCAGCATGACGCGTGTGGGCGGCGACGTGAGGTGAGTCGCGCGGCGCCGTGCGGCGAGGTGCACACACGGCAAAGACAGGCTAAGGCTTGGTTGGCGCTGGAGGAAGGCGCCACTTGGTGCGGGTGTAGGCGACGCGGAAGCCGTTGCGTTCTGCATTGCGCTGAGAACTGCTACCCGGCTCAGCGACCATCATGGCAAGGTCGCATCCGGAATCGAAGGCGTAACGCATGCGTTCGCGGAGGAGGGCTGCCTGCATCCCACGGCGGCGAAATTCCGGGAGCGTGGCCGCGCCGCTAAATAGAGCCACGCCATCATGAATGTGAAGCAGGCCTGCCGCGCCGGGTTTGCCGTAGAGTTCGGCGAGAAAGCAGACACTTTGCTGCTGCGCCGACGCGACGGACCCAATTTTCAGAAGAAAGTCCAAAATTTCCGGATGGTCGTGCGCCCACGCTTTAGCGTTTATTTCGCCCCAGAGAGCTCCCTCATCGCGGGTGATCGGGCGCACGCGGATTCCGCCGGAACTTGGCGGCTCTGCGGCGATTGGCTGATAGAGAACATTGCTTAGCTCAATTGGCTTGTAATTGCGCGAGCAGAGCAGATCGAACGCCGCGATGCCAGCCAGGGGGCTCACCTCGTGACACACTGCTGCGCCACGATCGAGAAAAAACCGCTCAACCGTGTCGAGCGTCGCCGGACTGAGTTCCTCGAACAGTCCGAGTCCGAAGGTTTGGCTGACAGGCGATTCGGCGCCGGCGAAGGCCGCGTATGCCCCAGCGCATTCCATCCATTCGGCGCCGCTTTCACGGAATACTTGACGATGCGCCTCGGCATGTCGAATGCAGGCGTGTCCCTCGGCGCGTTCCAAACGCTTTGAAAGTGCAAGATCGGAGAACTGCATGGGGTTGCGTCATGTTACACGCGTCGGCTGGCAGCGGCAACCGGCGCGGCGGGCAAGCAGCGGCAGACGGCGAGAGCGGCTGGTCAATCCTTGAAGCTGAGGGCTCCGCCTTTCATGCGGTTGGTAACGAGGTTGGTCCAAACGAACTTGATGACGCGGGCGTCGTTGTAGCAATACGCGAGGTTGTGGTTGAGCGTGGAGAAACAGTGCTGCTGGCAGGTCTTTTTCATGCCGGCGAGCTGCTTGCTGTTGAAATGGTGGTGGTCGATGTTGCCCCAATCGAACGTGGAGGCGTACATCGGGAAACAGGGCGCGACGGTGCCGTCTGTGCGGATAATTACGTTGTTTTGGCCCGCGCGGCAGTTCCACTCGGCGAAATGCAATTCGCCGTTTTCCTCGACAATGCCGGGCGTGCCGGCGAGCTGGTGGGCGACATCGCCATTGGTTCCAGTGCCGTCGCCGTTCCACCCGAGACGCTTGAGATCAGCGCCGCTGGCCATGCGGATGAAGGCCTTGATTTCCTGGAGGCGCTGGACGGAATTGACCATCTGATAGCCGGCTTTGTTCTTTTCGATGATCCAATCGACCAGTGAATCGATTTCGGGCCAATCTTCGGGACGGATGTAGGTGGGATTGTCGCTGAGATGCTTGAAGTGTTCGTCCTGCTCGAGCATGGGCGTTTCGTTGATGTGATAGTCGGTGGCGATGCGATTTTCGCGGGCGTACTCGGTGATCTGGCGGACATCTTGGGTATTGTTGCGGCAGATGTTGAGGTTGAAGAAGGTCATGTAACCGTAGACGTACTGTTTCTTCATCAGGTGCTCGATGTGCTTGCGGACAGGCACGACTGCTTTCGGAAGGCTGGGCTTTTCGTCCCAGGCATCGACGGCGAAATTGAAGACGGCGACACCGGCGTCGCCGAGGCGATCCGCGACATCGGGACGTAGCAGGCGGCCATTGGTGCCGATGTAAATCCAGAAGCCTTTTTTGGCGGCGTAGTAAACGACCTTGTGCGCAAACTGCGGGCGCAGCAGTGGCTCGCCTCCCATTAACGCGAGAACGCGGCAGCCGTGGTCATGAAGCCAATCGATCGAGCGGCGCGCGACGTCTTCCGTCATTCCGGGGATTTTGTTGTTGAAGGCCCAGCAATACCAGCAGTCGAGATTGCACTTGTATTCGACGAAGAGGTACGCCGTGATTGGATGAAATTCGCCGGGCAGCACGCGGGAGCGGATATAAGGAAACAGCCAGCCGCGCATCTTGCGATAGACCTGTGGAATGGTCCAATCGCGCTTTTTCAGAACCGTGGAGGGGCCCGGGTCGGAGAGTTTTTCGGGATACTGCGGGAATACCGGGTCCGGAAGTTTTTCACCTTTTGGTTCAGGAACCTTTACGGGACCCGGCGCCGACTGCATCAGCAAATTGTGAATATCCACATCGATTCGGAACTTCGGTACGGTGGCCATGAGGCTTCTCCATGCCCTGCTGTGAAGGCTTAGTGAGATCGAAAGGTTATCGCCTGAGGCTCCACGCGAGCCCCAGGGCGATTCATGAGCAGTCTCAATTAGTCGGCAGCGACGCTTTGCCTGCTCTCCATGGAAGCACGGAGCTGGGCTTCGTACTGCGCGAGTTGCGCCGCAATGTCGTCTTCGAGCTTGCGGCGCTTGATGATGTCCTCGCGATAGCGCTTCAAGAAGTAATCGATGGTTTCAATACGAATGCGAATCGATCCTGAGGGCTTGTTCTCGTCGAGATCCTTGAAGGAGAAATAGGGGGTGCCGGAATTTTCGATGATGCCCTCGATGACGCCGTAGATCGGAGCGTCGTGGCCGCATTTGAAGCTGGACATTTCGAGCGCAACGAGATTGGGATGGCGAGCGGTGAATTTAGCGGCCCAGATTTTGTGGTTGGTGCTGCAAGAATAGGAATTCTTCCAGGCGTCGGAAATGTCGAGCGGGTGACTGATGGCGCCGCCGCGGACATCCTCGCCAAAGAGGCGTTCGAGCATGTCTTCGTCGAGCGGCAGCGT
>JASHRI010000083.1 GCA_030037435.1 Candidatus Acidiferrales bacterium
GTCGAAAGAAATTCGCTCGGCTCCTGAAGTTCCTGCACCCACTCGATCAATTGGCGCATCCAGACGATGCGCTGGTCGTCGGCGCTGGACCCTCCAATACCATCTTTGTACTTCCAGTGCGCGGCGACGCCTTGCTCGGCGATGCGGTGCATCTCTTGCGTGCGGATTTGTACCTCGAATGGCTGGCCGGCGTGAATTACCGCTGTGTGCAGCGACTGGTAGAGATTGGGCCGCGGCATGGCGATGTAGTCTTTGAAGCGGCCGGGGACGGGGCGCCAAATCTGGTGGATCACGCCAAGTGCGCCATAGCAGTTTTTCACAGTGTCGGTGATCACGCGCACGGCGAGCAGATCGTAAATCTGGTCGAGCATGCGCTGTTGCTTTTGAATTTTCAGGTGCACGGAATAAAGCCGCTTGATGCGGCCCTGCACCTCCGCGGGAATGCCGCTTTCCACCATTTTTTCGCGGATCGTGTTCTGAACTTCCTCAAGAAATTTGTCGAAGACTTTCTGCTTAGACGCGACCTTTTTCTGCAGCTCGAAAAACGCCTCAGGCTCGAGATAGCGGAAGGCCAGGTCTTCGAGTTCGCCGCGGATCAACCCCATCCCGAGCCGATTGGCGACGGGCGCGTAGATGTCGAGCGTCTCGCGCGAGATGCGTTCCTGTTTGCGCGGCTCGAGGTATTCAAGCGTGCGCATGTTGTGCAAACGGTCGGCAAGCTTCACCATTACGACGCGAACGTCGTTGACCATGGCGAGCAGCATTTTGCGAACGTTTTCGGCTTGGCGCGCTTCCGGAGCAAGTAAATCGAGGCGGCTGATCTTTGTTACGCCCTCGACCAGTCGCGCGACATCCGCACCGAACTGGTCGGAGATTTTTTCAAGGGGAACACGCGCATCTTCCACCACATCGTGCAACAGCGCGGCGCAGAGCGACGTAACGTCGAGCTTCATATCCGCCAGCACCTGCGCCACTTCCACGGGGTGCGAAAGGTAGGGCTCGCCCGAAAGGCGGAACTGGGATTTGTGCTGCTCGGCGGCGAAATCGTAGGCGCGGCGGAGAAGCTCCAGGTCGTCCCCGGGGCGATTGCGATGAACCTTGTCGAGCAGTTCGACGAAGCGCAGATCTACGGCCCGTCGCGCGGCGACGTGTATCGCGGGATTTCCGGCCGGTTCCATTTGGACGTTATCCATGTTAGCGAACGCCGGGCGCGAAAGACAGGGAGCTGTTGCTACTTCGCTACGCCGCCCGCTCCATCTGCACCGCCGTTCCGTACGCGATCACTTCCGTCACGCCTTGCATCACCTCGGTCGCATCGTAGCGCACCCCGATCACGGCGTTCGCTCCGCGCTGCAAGGCATGCTCCATCATCAGTTGCAGAGCCTGCTCTCGGGTCGTCTCGCACATGTCCTCGAAGACGGTAATGTTCCCTCCCACCAGCGTTTCGAGCGACGCTCCGATCGATCCGAAAATGCTGCGCGACCGCACCGTCACTCCGCGTACCAGTCCCAGGCTCTTCGCCACGCGATATCCCGGCAGTTCAAAGGCCGTCGTAACCATCGTGGTATTCACGTTCACGCCCATCGTTCCCATCAGTCTCCTCCGCTCGCTCCACCGGCTGTTCGAACGATAATCGGGCGCATTCTAACCTGCGTCGTGCGTCTTGGTCATCAATTGACGCGCAGCAGCATTCCGCTCCCGCTCTGCACTTTCACCTCGCCGTGCGCCGATCCCAGAATGATTTCGCCCATCGGCTCTGTCCTGCCCGCGTGAACGATTTTTGTCTCGCCCAACCCATACGCTCCGCACGCATCCGACGAGAACAGCCACAGCGCTTGCCGACTGTTCGCGCCTTCGATTGCGCCTCGGCAATCCGAGCCGGGCTTCTCACTCACTTCGCTTAGCACACCGTTCGGCACGGGTTCTCCGACAATCCTCGATCCATGCGTCACCGGGCCGCCGCCGCGATACACCACGTCGCCACCGATCTGCATCGTCGTATATTCAAGTGGCGACGTCCCTCGGTCCGTGCCCATCGGCGGAATTTGCGCCTGCTCCACATCGACCATCGACGCAACCGCCCGCAGGTCCGTCGTCACCGCATACGAGCGCTTCCCCGCCGTCAATTTGTCGAAGCGAAACGCGATTCGCGCACCGCTGCCGTTCGTCGATCGTGTTACCGCCAACACCTGGCCACTCACTTGAGCGCCGCGCCGAATTCTCTCGCCATCCGTCAGCGGAACATCCTGCATCACTCGCGCCGAAAGTTTCTCGCCCGTTTTGCTCTTCGCCGACGAAAGCGAAGCGTTCAACTCGGCTGGAATCACCGTCCCGGCAGGGATGCGGTTCTGCGAAATTGCCGTCGTCGCGAACGCCGCCGCAAATGCTAGCGCTCCCGACATAAAAATTGCCCTGTACATAATGGCCGACCTCCCCGGTCCTCCGCTTCTACGATAATCTCAGGATACTCCTGCCTGCTGAGGACGGAGCAGGATCGGCCGCATCCTTTGCCATCGCACGAGCCGCCTTTATACTCATGGCTGAAAATCACGGAGCCCATTGCCATGTCTGAACTCTCCGCGCTTGTCACTTCCACATTCGCGTCCTACTACGAAGAGATCGGCGACCGCGTCCATGTACTCGTTGCGTCGCTCTCCACCGAGCAGCTCTGGCGCAAGCCCTATCCCTATGGCAACAGCATCGGTCACCTGCTGCTGCATCTCACAGGCAATCTCAACCACTACATCGGAGCGCAAATCGCCGGCAGCGGCTACGTTCGCAATCGCCCTCTTGAGTTTACTGACGCATCGCACCGCCCAAAGGAACAGATCCTCGCCGATTTCGACCGCGCGATCGCCATGGTCGCCGCCACCATCCGTCGCCAATCCGAATCGGATCTCCTCTTGCCGTATTCCGATCCCACCGAGCCGCACTCGAAAACTCGCTTTGCCGTTTTCCAGCGCATGTCCGCGCACGCCTATCATCACGTTGGCCAGATGATTTATCTCGTGAAGGAACTTGCAAGGTCCGCGAAGTAAGGT
>JASHRI010000084.1 GCA_030037435.1 Candidatus Acidiferrales bacterium
CGACTCCGCGTGGCCAAATCGCATCTAACTAAGTAGGTGGCGCATACCTGCCGCATGCACGCGCCGCCTGTCGCACCGGTCGCTATTCCGGGCGTCGACGATGCCCCCGCCCCGCGCCGACTCCTCAAGACTAATAACTCATACGATGCAACCTTCTGGTGTCCACCGCATCGTACCATTGACGGTGTAGTGGAGGGTCCATACACTACGGCGAAGTTGGGCGGGGGCCCCAGCCGGAAAGAGGCAAAAAGTGGCTTTCGTTCGGCGTAAAGGCAAGAGCTACTACCTGGTGCACAATGTGCGCCGGCAGGGCAAAGTTCAACAGCTACATCTGGCTAGGCTCGGAGGACGGCCGCGCATCACCGACGACGTGGTGCGAACGGTCTCGCGGAACCACCCGTTTCTCGACCTCGACTGGTCGCGGTTGCGCGAGCAGCTGAACGGGCGGGTTGAACTATTCAACATCCGGTCGCCCTTCGTGCAGAACCTGATGCATTCGCTACGCAACCTCAACCTGGACCTGGCCGACTTGTCGCCGCCCTTGCTGACGGTGACAGATCGTGCCCATTCAAGCCGGGAACTGGTCACGCAATTGCGGTTGTTGCGTTCGACGCTCGATGTCAAACTCGACCAATTCGAGCGGGCGGTACCGCAGCATCGTGAAGGCGGAAGAAGGTACCGGTAGGGGAGCAAGCCATGGGTGCGCATGCGTTACAACTCGACCCGACCCTGCGCAGCGTAGAGTCGAGGGACTTCGAGGGAGGGCTGCGCCGGAAGATCGTAGGGCAGGATGAAGCGGTGCAAGCCGTCGTCGACCTGTACCAGGTGTTCCGCGCGGGTTTGAACTCGCCGGGCCGGCCAGTGGGGAACCTGCTGTTCCTTGGGCCGACTGGCGCTGGGAAGACCCGTGTAGTCGAAGCGACCGCGGAGGTCCTCTTTGGCGATCCGCGCGCGGTCATCAAGGTCGACTGTGCCGAATTCCAACATTCCCACGAAATCGCCAAGCTGATCGGGTCGCCCCCGGGATATCTAGGGCACCGCGAGACGCACCCGCTGATCACTCAGGAGGCGCTCGCCCAATACCACACCGAGAAGCTGAAGATCAGCTTCCTGCTGTTCGACGAAATCGAAAAGGCCAGTGACGCGCTCTGGCAGCTCCTACTGGGCATCCTGGACAAGGCCACGCTGACCCTCGGCGACAACCGCCGAGTGGATTTGTCGCAGACCATGATTTTCATGACCTCGAACCTCGGTGGCTCAGACATCACCGAGCTGATGACCGGTGGGATGGGTTTTGCGCCCGAAGTGCCTCCAGATTCGCGGCCACGCTTGGACGAGAAAGTGGAGCGGACGGCGGCGGAAGCCGCCAAGAGGAAGTTCGCGCCGGAATTCATGAACCGCATTGATAAGGTCGTGGTGTTCCATCCGTTGCGGTCGGAGCAGCTTGAGCAGATTTTGGAAATTGAGCTGGGAATGGTGCAGCAGCGCGTTCTGGAGACGGCAAAGGGCCGATTTTTGTTCCGGGTGACTCCTTCGGCCCGGGAATTTCTGCTGCGCGAAGGAACTGACCTGAAGTACGGGGCGCGTCATCTGAAGCGCGCCATCGAGCGGCACGTGGTCTACCCGTTGGCGAGCCTGCTGGCAACCGAACAGGTACTGCTGGGCGACGTGATCTCGATCGATTGGAAAGGGCAGGAGAATGGACTGACCTTCATGAAGGAAGCCGAGGGAGCGCTGGTGCCGGTGACTTCGCCGGTCCCCAACACGATGTCCACCGCTGCTGCGATATCCGACGGTCGGGAACTCTCTTATCCGGCGACGAGTACTGCTGCTGAACTTCCGCTTGACCGGACGGTGCCTGCGGCGGCAAATCGCGGGGTGCCTGCGGAGAAGGCGAAAAACGAGCGCTAGAGAGAATCATTGGAGCGGATCCCTGCGTGCAATTCGCCGCGTGGGGTCCCGCCACTTCCTCGCTAACGTAACCTGTCACCGTCTCCATCGATGGAATCGAGCATAGCCACCCTCTCGGTTCGAATTCACAACTGATCTTTCGACAGCGATTGTCTCCCGGCGCGATTCTCGCGTGGAGCACACTCGTGCAGCACGGCCCTTGTGGGGCGTGCTGCCGTGACCTACTATGGTAGGAAGTGAGAATCTGAATCGCGGGGAAAGGGACAACCATAGTGGCCACCGTGTGCTCGCAATGCGACAAGCGGCAGGTCGAATGCACCTGCGAAAAATTCTGTTGCTGCTGCCAATCGCAGGATCACGTTCAACTTTGTGACGATGGCCTGTATTATTGCCCCGACTGTAGAGAAGCTTGCGACGTACACTTAGCCGAAGATGAGCACAAATTCTGATCGGGCGCTGCGCATCCAGTGCACGCTGCACTGCGACCCCCGTCTGATATCCGGTGCCACCGCGATTGTCACCCATGTGGCGCTGCAAGCCGGGCTTGCCGAAAATGAGCAGACCGAGCTAACTTCAGCGGCCCTCGCTGCCTGCCGGCACGTAAGCGGTTCTCCACACAACGGAATCGATCCCCCGCGGGAGATTCAGATCGACGCGGCGGCCTTTCCCGATAGAGTCGAGGTGGCAGTCGAATTTTCAGGCAACGGTGTGAGCGGCTCGCTCGAAGCGCTGGCCGTGG
This sequence comes from Candidatus Acidiferrales bacterium, assembly GCA_030037435.1. Taxonomy (GTDB): domain Bacteria; phylum Acidobacteriota; class Terriglobia; order Acidiferrales; family UBA7541; genus Palsa-295. The sequence goes on from JASHRI010000084.1 coordinate 2,651, forward strand.
ACCGCGTGTCTCAGGAGAATGTAGATGGCAGGGCTCGCTTGACCTTGGTCAAATACAGCAACGCAGCAAAAGCCCGCCCGAAAGCCTGAAGTCGCATCTCGCGGTTTCGCAAAGAATTCCTTCTATCACATCGGCGAGGCAAACGCTTTGGTACGGATCAGCGACAGCAGTTGATCCTGGCTGACGGGCGCTTCGAGCTTCAACCGATCGGCGCTTGGCGTCACACGAACCTGGTCGAGTGCGCTTGCCAGATCTGGATTCGATTGCGCTTCCTGGTACCGGCGCATAAGCAGCGCAGCCTGAAGTCCGGCCGCCAGCAGGTTCGCGTCGTCGGGCGAGCTGCAGACCGCCTGGAAATGCGCGTCCACGCCGCTGTCGGCTTCGATGGCGATCGTCATGGCCTTCATCCGATTCACAATCGTGGCAGCTTGCGGGAACTGGCTGGCCTGGGGAAGCAGCTGCTGAACCGCGAGGTGCGTGTAGTTCTGATCCAGCACCGCCCAGATAATTCCGTTGCCGTTTACTTCATTGACCAGAGGAAAAAGCTGATCGTTTTCCAGTAGGCTTGGCAACACGCCCCCGCGAACGTCGATCAACTGTTCGAGAGCGGTACGATGGCCAAAAGCCGCCGTGTTTGAGTCGATGAACGTGAAAAAGAGATCCCCTGGCCCCGAGCCGCTCCCAAACGCATACAGATGATATCCGTGCACGTCGGTCATCTGCATTTTTTGCTGCTTGAATCGTTCCTCGCTGGATGAAGGGTTGAAAGAGCCGAGCGCGATCCCAACGATTTCTTCGCCGCCGCCTTTAGCGGTGCTCGTATTTGCCCAGGCCACCTCGTCCACCGCACTGTTCGGATCGACGCCCGCCGAGGTGAGAAACTGCTCAAATTGCCGGAATTTGCTGGGCAAGAGCTGTTCGCGGAGCTGCGCGTACCAAGTGTACTTCCGCGCCGATTTCAAGTCGGCATAGGCGAACTCGCCCACCTGCTTTGGAAACATGCCGATGACGGCGGTGCTCAGCGTCCCGGCGTATGCACGCTGCGGGATTGCTACCCCTGCGGCAAGCAAGAATGCCATCGCTAACAAACTCCCTACAAACAATCGGCCCAACGGCTTTCTCATATCTGTACCCCTCAGGATCTCCATTCAAAATTTACCGGCCTGCGCTCACGGTCGTTTCCGCCACGCGCGAGGCAATCGCGCGCGACTCGCTTCGCATCCGGCCGGCGAAGCCCGCATCGATGATCGATTCGAGATTGATCGCGACGTTTTCGAGAGCGCCGCGGACCGCCGCGGCCGCCATCAAGCGTCCCACGTGAACGTCTGACAACATAGACGGGCTCGACATCGTTTCCAGTTGCCCGAGTTTGTCAAATATATCCGCGGCCTTGCGAGCCACGTCGAGCGGCACTTCCGCGGCATGCTGCAGCGCCTGCTGGATCGCGCGATCGCGTGCGCTCTGTTGCTCGGAGGTATCGCGCGGCAGCTTTTGCGCCTGCAGCACGGCGTCGAATGAAGCCGCGTCGAGATCAATCGCTTCCGCCAGTGCGCGCGATGCCGTTTCGAAACCTTTGGCAGCCGCGTCAAGACGTTCCGCATACGCTGCTTGGGACTTGCGGGTGCGCGAAAGCCCCGCAGCCATTTGCCCGACGCTCGCGGCGAGCGCGCCGGCCAGCGCGGCCACCGAACCTCCGCCCGGCGTAGCTGTTGGCTCAGCGACCGCTGCCAGAAAGGGCTCCACGAGCGCCGCCAGACCACTTGAGTGCGCTCTTGTTCGAGCCACCAGCGCTTCTTCCAGTCGATTCTCTAACACCTGCGCGGGGGAAAAGTTTTCGATCTGGAGATAGTAATCGGCAGTCATCTCCAGTGCGCGCCTGGGAATCAGGCCGACGATTTCGCTCCCGACAATGGACACCCCATGGCGCTCGGCTTCACCTTTTACTGCTTCGAAGACGCGGTGAATGGGCGTCTGCTCGAAATCGGTGAGGTTCATGGAAACTTGGGCGAGATTCCGCGCGCGCAGATCGACGCCCATCGCCTTCACGTAAGGCATTCCACCGCTCGAGAAGCGAATGGTTTTTGCAATTTTTTTTGCGATCCCCACGTCGGGTGTGCTGAGGTTGATGTTGTAGGCGATCAGAAATTTTCTCGCCCCAACCACAGTCGCGCCTGCTGTCGGGTGCAGTTTGGCTTCGCCGACGTCCGGCGCGCGATCCGGATTGCCGAGCACTTCCTCGCGCAAGCCTTCAAACTGCCCCCTGCGAACGTTTTCCAGATTCACACGCTCGGGCCGCTGCGCCGCAGCCTCGTAAAAATACACGGGGATGCGATATCGCTGCCAGATTTCGTGCCCGACGCGCTTTGCCAGCGCAACGCAGTCGTCCAAGGTGACGCCATCGATCGGAATCAGCGGGACAACATCCGTTGCTCCGATCCTCGGATGCGCGCCGGTCTGCCGCGTGAGGTCGATCAGCTCCGACGCCTTGCCTGCGGCTCGTACTGCGGCCTCAGCAACCGCTTCAGGATCACCAGCCATCGTCACCACGCTGCGGTTGTGATCCCCATCACTTTCATGGGCAAGGACAAATACGCCGGGAACTTCGCGTATGGCCTCAACGATGGCAGCCACTTTCGCTGCATCGCGCCCTTCGGAAAAATTGGGGACGCATTCAACGAGCCGTTTCATGTCCTAGCGTTTCGCATTTCTTAGAATGGATCACCGTACCGCGCTTCATCGTCAGACTGCAGAGGTTCACTCCAAAATAATACGGAATTTCGCGGTAGTCGGCCACGTCGAAAGCCGCAAGGTCCGCATATTTGCCAACCTCGATTGAGCCGATCCGATCGTGCTGGCGTAGAGAATAGGCCGGGTTGACGGTGGCTGCGCTGATGGCTTCGGCGGGAGTCATGCGCAACTGAGAGCAGGCGAGCGAAAGAATCATCGGCATGCTCAGAGTCGGGCTCGTACCCGGATTGAAGTCGGTGGCCAGCGCGACGATAGCGTCTGAATCGATCAGCGCACGCGCGGGCGCCCGTTGCGGCAGGCCAAGATGAAAGTCGCAGCCGGGCAGCAGCGTGCACACGACATTTGACAGTGAGAGAGCGCGAATATCGCCGCGGTCGAGCATTTCCAGGTGATCGGCGCTCGCTGCGTGTTGCTCGACAGCCAGTCGCGCGCCGCCGGTGTGCGCGAATTGCTCGGCGTGAATGCGAGGCACCAGTCCGCAGGCACGCGCCGTGGCCAGAATCCGCCGAGCCTGCGGAACCGAAAATGCGCCACGGTCGCAGAACACATCGCAGAAGTCTGCCAGTCCCGCCGTGGCGACTGAGGGGATCCAGCGCCGCACAAGTTGATCGACGAACGCGGCGGGGCGGCGCCGAGACTCCGGCGGCACGATATGCGCGCCGAGAAACGTGCAGGCGATGTCGAGCGGCTGGTCCTGATGCAATCGCCGCAGCACGTTGAGAATTTTCAGCTCGCTCGTCCAGTCGAGGCCATAGCCGCTCTTGGCTTCGATCGTCGTCGTGCCGTGGGCCGCGAATTCGGCAAGGCGCGCCAGGGCGCTTTGGTGGAGGGCCTTCGCGGGGGTGCGACGCACCGCGTTGACCGTCGAGCGGATGCCGCCGCCATTCCGGGCGATTTCCTCGTAGGATTTTCCGGCAATGCGCTGTTCGAATTCTTCCGCTCGACTCTCCGGAAAAATCAAGTGTGTGTGGGAATCGACGAAGCCTGGCAGCACCACGCGGCCACCGAGATCGAGCTTCTCGGCACGGCGTGACTCGCGAAGCCGTTCGACGCGGCGTCGCCGACCGACGGCGGTGATGCGATCGTTGTGAATCAGCAGGGCGCCGTCGCGAATGATACCAAGCTCCCGCAGGGCTCGACCGCGGCGAGGCACAGAGCCTCGCAGGGTCAGCAACTCCGAGCAGCCGGTAATCAGCCAGTCGGACACGAGGGCTGGCGCGATACTAGCGCGCGAACAGCTAAAAAACTACTTCCGGTGTGCAAATAGCCAACCGACTGCGTTCAGGCTCTTTCACGAAGGATCGTCGAGCATCGGAATTTTCACGCCGGTTTTGCGAGCGAAGCTGATTGCTTCGGGGTAGCCCGCATCGGCGTGGCGAGCGACGCCAATGCCGGGATCGTTGGTAAGCACTCGCTCGATGCGTGATGACATTTCCGCGGTCCCATCGGCGACGAGCACTTGTCCCGCGTGCTGCGAATAGCCGATTCCCACGCCGCCTCCATTGTGGATCGAGACCCAGCTTGCGCCGCTAGCGGTGTTGAGCAGGGCATTCAGAAAAGGCCAATCGGCGACGGCGTCGGAGCCATCGCGCATTTTTTCCGTCTCGCGAAATGGCGACGCAACGGAGCCGCAATCCAGATGGTCGCGGCCGATCACGATAGGCGCTTTCAATTCACCGCGCGCGACCAGATCGTTGAGCGCGACGCCGAATTTCGCGCGCTCACCATAACCCAGCCAGCCGATGCGCGCGGGCAAGCCTTGAAATCGCACGCGTTTTTGCACGAGCTGAATCCAGCGGCACAGAATTTCTTCGTGCGGAAACATTTCGAGCACCAGCTTATCCGTGCGGTGAATGTCGGACGGTTCGCCGGAAAGAGCTGCCCAGCGGAACGGTCCTCGGCCTTCGCAAAATAGCGGGCGAATGTAAGCGGGCACAAACCCGGGGAAATCGTAGGCGTTTTTCACGCCTTGCTCGAAGGCAAAGGTGCGAATGTTGTTGCCATAATCGAAAGTGACCGAGCCGAGCTTTTGCAGCGCCAGCATTCCTTCCACGTGGCGGGCGATGGATTCGAGCGCGCGCTTGCGATAACCAGTGGGATCGGCTTTGCGCAATTCGGCGGCTTGCTCCACGGTGAGCCCTTGCGGAATGTAGCCGCCGACGGGATCGTGCGCGCTGGTTTGGTCGGTGAGCAGATCGGGGACGACGCCGCGGCGCGCGAGCTCCGGCACCACCTCCGCGCAGTTGCCCACCAGTCCAACCGACGTGGCTTCGCGCTTGCGCACAGCGTTCTTCAAAATGCGAAGCGCCTCGTCGAGATCGTTGACCATCACATCGCAGTAACCGCTCTTGACGCGGCGCTTGATGCGCTCGGGATCGACATCAATTCCGAGGAATGCGGCGCCGTTGAGGGTGGCGGCGAGCGGCTGTGCTCCACCCATGCCGCCCATTCCGCCACTGGCGATTAGTTTGCCTGCGAGATCGCCGCCAAAATGTTTTCGACCGGCTGCGGCGAACGTTTCATACGTGCCTTGCAAAATTCCCTGCGAGCCGATGTAAATCCAACTGCCGGCGGTCATCTGGCCGTACATCATCAGTCCGGCGCGATCGAGTTCGTCGAAATGCTCCCAGTCATTCCAGTGACCAACGAGATTCGAGTTTGCGATCAGGACGCGCGGCGCATAGGAATGCGTGCGGAAAATCCCAACGGGCTTTCCGGATTGGACCAGCAGCGTTTCGTCGTTTTCGAGATTTTTCAGCGACGCAACGATGGCGTGAAAACATTTCCAGTT
>JASHRI010000007.1 GCA_030037435.1 Candidatus Acidiferrales bacterium
CAGCCAAAACCACAGGAAAATTTTGAAGAAAAGACTATTCATCGTTACCGACCCGCGTGCGAGCCGCGAGACAAAACGTACAGGTATCCGATTCCGCGAACGCCTTTGATGCGTTCGCTGCCATCCGGCAAGGGGCCGAGCTTTCTGCGCAAGTTACTTACATGAGTATCAATGCTCCGGTCAAATGGAGAAAATTCGCGGCCCAGCACCGCCGGCACCATCTCTTCCCTTGAGAGTACTGAGCCAGCAGATTTTAAAAAAATCTCGAGAAGATCGAATTCGACCGTGGTGAGATCGAGCGGGAGCTCGTCGCGACGGGCAACGCGTGCGCCCTTGTCGAGCTCGACATCTTCGAGAACAATGCGCTCGGAAACCCCGGGACGAACCGATGTGGCGTCGGGCTGAGCGCGGCGGAGCACGGCCTCGATCCTGGCGGAGAGTTCGCGGGGATTGAATGGCTTTGGCAGATAGTCGTCAGCGCCCATCTCGAGACCAAGGATGCGGTCTTGATCGTCACCGCGGGCAGTCAACATTAGAACCGGCATGCGCGATTGGGCACGAACGCGACGGAGCACTTCAAATCCCTTCATCTCGGGAAGCATCACGTCGAGCACCACGATCGAGTGTTCGCCGGAAAGAGCGCGCTCGACGCCCTTGAGGCCGGATTGGACCGATTCTACAGCGAATCCCTCTTCGGCTAAATATTGGGAGAGGAGCTGACACAGTTCCACATCGTCGTCGACGACAAGGACGCGCCGCTTCGGAACTGCTGCGGGCTTTCTCACTTCGGTACCCGGCTCGATTCTCATTCCCTTATGACCTGTTTTCAAGAACCCCGGTCTCCATATTGTAGGCAAGCAGGGCCGGGGAAGGGCGCCTAGATTTGTGAAGATCACAGCCAAGGCCCTTAACAGAACTTGACGCTCTACAACCTAACTTGACCGTCACCAGCCCGTTCTATCCCGTACTTTTGAAGTGCACGATGCGGCGCGGAGGTGCCCTCTGGGACGACGATTCTCTGAATTCGAAAATTCAACGGACGACTCACTGCTACAAATGGCGAGACGAGGCGACAACGGAGCCATTGATTTGCTGTTTTCGCGGCACATTCCGGCGCTGCGGAGCATGGCTGTCAGGTTTCTGCGCAATGAGGCGGAGGCGGAAGATTTGGTGCAGGACAGCTTGCTATCGGCGTTTGTTCACCTGCCGCAGTTCGCTGGCCGGTCCCAATTTCGCACCTGGCTCTTCAGCATCCTATTGAACTCGGCGCGGACCAGGGTGCGACGTCGCAAACCAGACCGGTACATTTCGCTCGAGGAGGTATCCCACAGGATGATACCCGATCCAGCCTTGCAACCGGATCAGATCGTGGCACGTCTTGAGAGGCGGAAGATCGTGCGGGAGGTGCTAAACGACCTCTCACCCGAGTTCAGAACAGCGTACTATCTGTGCTACGTAAAAGGCCTTTCGAAAAGGGAGGCAGCCGGCCGCGTAGGAGTGAACCCGCAGACCTTCAAAGTGAGGTTGTTTCGGGGGAGGCGCAAACTGGCCAACAGGCTGTCGGTGTTGGATGAGCGAGGCCACGGGGACGCCACCGCAAAAGCGAACGAAGTGGCAATCGAGGCGCGCGGCGAGGCCAGGCAGCAAAGACGGCCAAGGACCGCAGCAGGCACTCGGTGTGGCATTGAAGTCGCCCCTGGCGATTCGCTGGCTGGAGACGAGCTAGCGGTTGCCGCAACTGTCGCTTGCGGGTAGGGCGTCTGAATTATTCGATTAGGGCCGGTGCCCGAGGTTAACCTCCCGATCCAGATGAGGAATAAAAATGCCTGAATGGACAATAAAGCCCGGCCCCGACGATACGACCACTGTACCGCCGCCTTCTAAGCGCACCCCTGTGCCGCGAGAACGGCGCTCGCGGCGCACGTGGGTGTGGGTGATCGTCATCATCTTGGCTGCAGGAATCGCGGGACTTCTCTATTACCAGCACCGGGCCGCGGAAGAAGCGCAACAGGCAAAGGCGAATGCCGGTTCTCGCCCGATACCCGTGATGACGGGCACAGCGTCTACAGGCGACATGGGTATTTACGTCGAGGCCCTCGGAACGGTGACGCCGGTCTATACGGTGACGGTCACCAGCCGGGTGCAAGGGCAAATCATGGAAGTGAATTACCGCGAAGGCCAGACGGTGCACAAGGGCGATGCCCTGCTGGAAATCGATCCGCGTCCATACCAAGCGGCACTGACTCAGGTAGAGGGGCAGTTCGCGCACGACACGGCGGTGCTCAACGAAGCGCACATCGATCTCGATCGATACCAGGCTGCGTTCAGCAGGAACGCGATTGCGCAGCAGCAGGTCTACGACCAGCAGCAGACGGTGCAACAAGATCAAGGGACCGTTCAGAACGATCAGGGGCTGCTCGATAACGCCAAGGTGAATCTGGCTTACTGCCACATTACGTCTCCGATCGACGGCCGAGTGGGATTGCGGCTGGTGGACCCGGGAAACATCGTGCAAGCAAACAGCACGACGCCGCTCGTCGTGATCACGCAGCTTCAACCAATCACGGTGATTTTCAGCGTGGCCGAGGACTACCTGGGCGAAATCGAGCAGCAACTGAGACGCGGGCAGAAAATGAAGGTCGACGCGCTGGACCGAACCCAGGAAAAGACGTTGGCGACAGGTACGCTGCTTACACTCGACAACCAGGTGGATACGACGACCGGCACCGTGAAGCTGAAGGCGATATTCGACAATAAGGACAACGCTCTTTTTCCCAGTCAATTCGTTAATGCAAAACTTCTGGTGGAAACGCAGCACGGCGACGTCCTCGTCCCCACACCGGCGATTCAGCGGAATTCGCAGCAAGCCTTTGTATACGTGATTGGAACGGACCATACCGCCACGGTGCGGAACGTAACCGTCGGAGCGACCGACAATAACCTGACCGCGGTGCAGGGCGTAAAGGCAGGCGAAATTGTGGCCATAAACGGTTTCGACAAGCTGCAGGACGGAATCAAAGTCCAACCCCGGAATGGACAGAAAAACGGCAAAGCGCAAAGCGAGCCCAGCGACACGATTGAGGACCAAGCTCCGTGAGCCCGTCCCGGCCATTTATCACCCGGCCTGTAGCAACATCGTTGCTGATGGCGGCGATTCTATTGGTCGGGTTCGTCTCGTACACGCAATTGCCGATTTCGGCGCTTCCGGAAGTCGACTATCCCACGATTCAAGTCGTCACGTTTTATCCTGGCGCCAGCCCCGACGTGGTGGCGTCTGCGGTTACGGCTCCTCTCGAGCGACAATTCGGAGAAGTCCCTGGCCTTAGCCAGATGACGTCGACGAGCTCGGACGGAAGCTCGATAATCGTCTTGCAATTTGAGCTGAGCCTGGATATCGACGTCGCGGAACAGGAAGTGCAGGCGGCCATCAACGCCGCCCAGACGTATTTGCCGCCGGACTTGCCGACGCCGCCAATTTACAGCAAGACGAATCCAGCCGACACACCAGTGCTCACGCTGGCCCTCACGTCAAACACCCTGCCGCTATCTCAGGTGGAGGATTTAGCCGACACGCGGCTCGCGCAGAAAATCTCGCAGTTGCAGGGCGTGGGTCTGGTGAGCATCAGTGGAGGGCAGAAGCCGGCGGTCCGCGTGGAGGTGAATCCGACCGCGCTATCGTCGTTCGGCGTCAATTTGGAGGACGTGCGAAATGCGCTGCAGCAGACTAGCCTCGATTTGGCCAAGGGGAATTTCGATGGGCCACGCCAGGATTATCAGATTGATGCGAACGACCAGCTCTTGACCAGCGCCGATTTCAAGTCGGTCGTGGTGGCGTACCGAAATGGAGCGCCGGTGGTGCTGTCGGATGTGGCAAACGTGGTGGATGGCGCGGAAAACGTGAATCAGGCCGCCTGGATGAACACCACTCCCGCCGTAATCGTCAATATCCAGCGGCAGCCAGGCGCCAACATTATTCAGGTGGTCGACCGCATCGAGAAATTGCTGCCGTACCTGCACACGAATCTGCCCGCCTCGGTGCATGTGACCACTTTGATGGACCGGACGATAACGATCCGAGCATCGGTGAAGGACGTTGAATTTGAGCTGATGCTGACCGTGGCGCTCGTCGTGATGGTGATCTTCCTCTTCCTGCGTAGCCTCTCGGCCACCATCATCCCCAGCATCGCCGTCCCGCTCTCGCTGATCGGTACTTTCGGCGTGATGTATCTCGCGGGTTATAGCCTCAATAACTTAACATTGATGGCTCTAACGATATCAACAGGCTTCGTCGTGGACGACGCGATCGTGATGATCGAGAACATCGCGCGTTTCATCGAGGAGGGCGACAAGCCGCTCGAAGCCGCGCTCAAAGGGGCCGAGCAGATTGGCTTCACAATTATTTCACTGACGATCTCACTGATCGCCGTCCTGATTCCGCTGCTGTTCATGGGAGACATCGTCGGGCGGCTGTTCCGCGAGTTCGCGGTTACGCTGGCCGTGACGATTTTGGTGTCGGCCGCGGTTTCGCTGACGCTGACGCCGATGATGAGCGCGCGGCTGCTGAAGCATACTCCACAGGATCAGCAAGGAAAGTTTTTCAAGGCGTCGGAGCGCGCCTTCGATCGCGTGATCGAAGCATACGGCAGAAGCCTTCAGTGGGTGCTGAAGTATCAAACCACCACCCTATGGATTGCGGTAGGAACCGTTGTCCTGACCGTCATTCTTTACATCATCGTCCCGAAGGGATTCTTCCCGGTTCAGGATACCGGGATTATTCAAGGCTTTTCGCAGGCCACGCAGTCCATCTCGTTTGCGGCGATGTCCGACCGGCAGCAACAACTGACGCGAGTGATTCTGAAGGACCCAGCGGTCGACAATTTGTCGTCTTTCATCGGCGTGGATGGGACGAACACGACCCTGAACAGCGGGCGCATCCTGATCACGCTGAAGCCGCTCGATCAGCGCAAGATCAGCGCGTCGGATGTGATCCGCAGGCTGCAGCCGGAACTGGCCAAGATTGAGGGAATCACGCTCTATATGCAGCCCGTGCAGGACCTTACAGTTGAGGACCGGGTGAGCCGCACCCAATATCAATACACCCTGGAAGATCCAGACCAGAATGAGTTGAACACGTGGACCGCGAGATTCGTGCAGAAACTGCAGGCGCTGCCGGAGCTTCGCGACGTGGCAACCGACCAGCAAACATCAGGACTGGCGGCGTCGCTGGTGATCGATCGCGTGACCGCTTCGCGGATGGGAATCACGCCCGAGATGATTGACGAGACTCTGTACGACGCTTTCGGGCAACGGCAGATATCAACACTGTACACGCAACTCAACCAGTATCATGTGATTCTCGAGACCTTGCCCGAGTTCCAGCAAAACCCAGACAAGCTGCAGGACATTTACGTTCGCTCGGCAACGGCGGCTACCTCATCGGGATCTTCCAGTTCATCATCGAGCGCATCGACCGGCAGTTCGGGGCTTTCGTCGAGTGCAGCCGTAGCTTCATCCTCTCTTCCTGTGGTCACGGGCATAAACGGCGCGGCGGTCCCGCTGAGCGCATTCACGCATTTCCAATCGCAAGCTGCGCCCCTGGCCGTCAACCATCAAGGGCAATTCCCAGTAGTGACCATCTCTTTCAATCTGGCGCCCAATGCGTCGCTGGGTGAGGCCACTGACGCGATCAACAAGATCAAAAACGAAATCGGGATGCCGCTGAGCGTCCAGGGGGCGTTTCAAGGCACGGCCGCGTCGTTTCAGGCTTCGCTCTCAAGCGAGCCGCTGCTGATCCTTGCGGCTCTGGTGACCGTATACATCGTGCTGGGCGTGCTTTACGAGAGCTACATCCATCCGATCACGATTCTATCCACTCTGCCGTCGGCCGGAGTTGGCGCAATTTTGGCTTTGATCGTCTGCCACCAGGAACTAAGCATTGTGGCGCTCATCGGCATCATCCTGCTGATAGGCATCGTGAAAAAGAACGGCATCATGATGATCGACTTCGCGCTCGAGGCTGAGCGCAAGGAAGGTAAGAATTCGACGGATGCGATCTACCAGGCCTGCCTACTGCGCTTCCGTCCCATCATGATGACCACCATGGCCGCGTTGCTCGGCGGGCTGCCCCTGGCACTCGGCTCGGGCATAGGCTCAGAGCTGAGGCGCCCCTTGGGGATTTCGATGGTTGGCGGACTGCTGGTGAGCCAGGTGCTCACGCTCTACACCACGCCCGTGATTTATATCTTCTTCGATAACCTGGCGCATAAGTTTTCAGGGGCGCGCGCTAGGGAGCTGAATCCGGACGCATCGTCGGCAGACTAACCATGAACATCTCTGCACCATTCATCCGCCGGCCGGTCGCCACGACCCTGCTTACGATTGGGATCGCCATGGCAGGCGCGATCGCATTCTATTTTCTGCCGGTGTCGCCGCTTCCGCAGATCGACTTCCCGACCATCTCGGTACAGGCGAGCCTACCTGGCGCGAGCCCCGAAATCATGGCGTCGTCAATCGCCACTCCGCTGGAGCGCCAGTTCGGACGCATCGCCGATATCACGGAAATGACCTCGGCGAGTTCGATCGGAAGCACGAGTATCACGATCCAGTTTGACCTGAATCGCGATATCAACGGGGCTGCTCGAGACGTTCAGGCCGCGATCAACGCCGCGCGAAGTTATTTACCGACCAATCTTCCGTCGAACCCAACCTACCGGAAAGTGAACCCCGCGGATTCGCCCATCATGGTGATCGGGCTGACGTCCAACATCTACGATCGTGGCCATCTGTACGACTTTGCTTCGTCGATCATGATGCAGAGAATTTCGCAGATTCAGGGCGTCGGGCAGGTCAACGTGGGCGGCAGTTCCCTGCCCGCAGTTCGCGTCGAACTGAATCCGACTCAACTGAATAGCTATGGCCTTGGGCTTTCGGACGTTGCCAACATGCTCAGCTCACAGAATTCGAATTTGGCGAAAGGGCAGCTATCCGACGGCACCACCACGCGCGATATTCTGGCAAACGACCAGTTGCTCAAGGCCGAATTCTACAGGCCGTTGATCGTCGGCTACCACAATGGAGCCGCCGTCAAGCTCTCGGACGTCGCCGACGTCGAAGATGGCACGCAAAATATCCGCAATTCCGGATATGTGAACGGTAAGCCGTGCGTGAATCTGATCATTTTCCGCCAGCCTGGCGCAAACATCATCGGCACAGTGGATCGGATTCATCAGGCGATGCCCTCCTTGAAAGCTTCGATTCCCGCGGGAATCGACCTGACGACCGTGGTCGACCGGACGACCACGATTCGCGCCTCGGTTTCCGACGTGGAACGCACCCTGATGGTCTCGATCACGCTCGTCATCCTGGTCGTCTTTGTTTTTCTCCGCGACCCGCGCGCAACCATGATTCCAAGCATTGCCGTGCCCGTTTCGCTGATCGGCACCTTCGCAATCATGTATCTGTTCAACTACAGCATCGACAATCTTTCGCTGATGGCTCTCACGATTTGCACGGGTTTCGTGGTCGATGACGCAATCGTGGTGATCGAAAACGTAACCCGCTACCTCGAACAGGGCCTCAGTCCGATGAAAGCCGCCCTACGCGGGGCGGAGGAGATCGGATTTACGGTCGTCTCAATGAGCCTGTCGTTGATCGCGGTGTTCATCCCGATTCTATTCATGGGCGGGATCGTCGGCCGATTGTTCCGTGAGTTTGCGGTCACGCTTTCCGTTGCGATTCTCGTTTCCTTGCTCATTTCGCTGACGGCAACACCCATGATGTGCTCGCGGATCCTGAAGCCCGAACAGCCCAGGGAGCATAACGTCCTCTACCGCGCCAGCGAGGCGGGATTCAATTGGGTACACCATTTGTACGACCGCACGCTGCAGTGGGTGCTGGCGCATTCGGCTCTCACACTGATGGTTCTTATGCTCACCATCGCCGTGAACGTCGTCTTACTCATTGTCATCCCCAAGGGATTTTTTCCACTCCAGGACAACGGAATCATCGGAGGCGGCATTCGCGGCCAGCAGGATATTTCCTATCAGGCGATGGACCAAATCACGAAGCGGGTGGTCGACATCATCAAGTCGGACCCCGCTGTGGCCAATGTGATGGCCTTTACGGGCGGCAACGCAACGAACCAAGGTAACGTGTTCATGGGACTCAAGCCGCTCAACGAGCGAAAACTGAGCTCGAGCCAGGTGATCGACCGCCTGCGCCCCAAGCTGAATACGATTATCGGAGCGAGGGTGGTCCTTCAGGCCAGCCAGGATTTGCGCATCGGCGGAAGACAGAGCAACGCGCAGTATCAATACACGATCCAGAGCGACAATTTGACGGACTTGGTCAAATGGGGGCCGCTGCTCTTTGCGCAGATGAAAAAGCTTCCGGGGCTCAGGGATGTCGACACAGATCAGCAGAATAGCGGCCTACAGGCTTCGCTTGTATACGACCGGCAAACAGCCGCGCGAATGGGGATCACGCCCCAGCTGATCGACAACACTTTGTATCAAGCCTTCGGGCAGGCGCTCGTGTCGACGATGTATACGTCGCTCAACCAATATTACGTGGTGATGGAGGTGGCGCCGCAGTTCTGGCAAAGCCCATCGAGCTTGAACGATGTTTACGTCCATCCGGCGACAGGTGGAGAAGTTCCTCTCGGCGCCATCACGCACTACGAGCCGACTACCGCGGCTCTGGCCGTGAATCACCAGGGCCAATTCCCTTCTGTAACTGTGTCGTTCAACTTGGCCCCAGGAGTGGCCCTGAGCGATGCATCCGCCGCCATCACGCGGATGGAGGAAAACATGGGCATGCCGGCGACGATTCACGCCATGTTTTCCGGCACGCTTCAAGCCTATCAGGCCTCGCTGGCGACGGAGCCCTTGCTGATCGTCACCGCCCTGCTGGCGGTCTATATCGTCCTCGGAATTTTGTATGAAAGCTGCATCCATCCAATCACGATCCTATCGACGCTGCCGTCGGCGGGCGTCGGAGCCGTTTTCGCTCTGATGCTCTTCCGCACCGATCTTAGCGTCATCGCGCTGATCGGCATTTTCCTGCTCATCGGAATCGTCAAGAAAAATGCAATTCTCATGATCGATTTCGCCTTAGCAGCCGAACGGAATGAAGGCAAGGATTCCAAGGAAGCGATCTATCAGGCATGCCTCCTTCGTTTCCGCCCGATTCTCATGACGACCATGGCGGCCCTGCTGGGCGCTTTGCCGCTTGCCCTGGGAACGGGAGTTGGCTCCGAATTGAGACGGCCGCTGGGCATTACGATTGTTGGAGGGCTGATTTTCAGCCAGGCGCTTACGCTCTACACCACGCCCGTCGTGTATCTCTACATGGACCGGTTCAGTTTGCGATGGCAGGCACGCCGAAGACGACGCGTGCATGCAGCACCCCAGGAGGCGGACTAGCTCATGAAGCCATTCCCGAACGGAATGATCAGGCGAATCGCTTTCCTGGTCGGTTCCGTCGCCATCGCCACGATACTTCCAGCAGGTTGCACCATTGGGCCGAAGTATCACACTCCCTCGGTGCAAACGCCTGCGGCCTACAAGGAAGTCACTCCGGAAAACGCGAAGGACATCGACAATTGGAAGCAGGCCCAGCCCAGTGATGCCGTAATCCGTGGAAACTGGTGGGAAGTTTTTAACGATCCCACGTTGAATTCATTGGAAAGCCAGGTGAACGTCTCGAATCAGTCGATCGCTTCGGCCGCGGCGAGCTTCCTTGCGGCGCGAGCGATGGTGAAAGAGGCGCGATCGCAGTTGTTCCCCACCGTGAGCGTGTCGCCTTCAATCACGGAGGAGCGACAGTCGCCGAACCTGACACTCGGCGCAGGAGGCTCGGGGTCTTCAGGTACTGGCGGCGGAGGTACCGCAACAAGTGTCAGTACTTCTCCATTCACGGACTATTCGCTTCCTTTCGATGCCACCTGGGTCCCGGATCTCTGGGGAAAAGTTCGCAACACCGTGAAGTCAAACATCTACGCCGCCCAGGCGAGTTCCGCCGACCTTGCCAATACGCGCCTGTCCATGCAATCGGAAGTGGCGGTCGATTACTTCGAGCTTCGCTCGCAGGATGCGCTGAAGCAGCTGCTCGACTCAACCGTCGAGGCGTATCAGCAGTCGCTCAATTTGAACAAGGTGCTGTACGACACGGGCATCGAAAGCGATGAATCCGTCGCGCAGGCCGAGACTCAGCTCGAGACGACCGAAGCGCAGGCCACAAACGTCGGCATTCTGCGGTCTCAATACGAGCACGCGATCGCGATGCTGGTTGGCCAGCCCGCGTCGACTTTTTCGATTCCATTCAAAGCATTGGACACTGCGCCGCCCCCGGTTCCGTTTGGGTTGCCCTCGGACTTGCTCGAGCGCCGGCCGGATATCGCCGCGTCGGAGCGCCTCGTAGCTCAGGCAAATGCACAAATCGGTATCGCACAAGCCGCGTATTTTCCGACCCTCACCTTGAGCGCCTCAGGAGGCCTGGAATCGTCGTCAGCGGCGACTTGGTTCACTTGGCCTAGCCGGTTCTGGTCGGTCGGCCCCAGTCTCGCGGAGACGATTTTCGATGCTGGGTTGCGCAAGGCTACTGTCGAACAGTACCGCGCAACCTACGATGAAACGGTCGCCAACTATCGGCAGACGGTTTTAGCTGCTTTTCAGCAGGTCGAGGATAATCTGGCCTCGTTGCGCATCTTGTCGCGGGAAATTGAACAGCAAGACGTGGCCATCAAATCGTCCCAACGCTACCTGACGATTGCGACGGACCGCTACCGGCTCGGAATTGACCCTTACCTGAATGTGATCACCGCGCAGACCACATTGTTGGCCAATCAACAGACGAAGGTCACCCTGCAAATGCAGCAGATTGTTTCAAGCGTCCAGTTGGTTGAAGCGATTGGGGGCGGTTGGACTCGAGCTCAAATGCCTTCACCCGCCGCGCTTGCTACGAGCAGACCTTAAGGGTGAAGAGACTTCTCCTCAAATGCTACTGTGAAGCAGCAATCGCAATCACAGGCGCGTGATCGCTCCCAGCAATCGCCGTTCCCTCGCGAAACTTCACAAATTTCCCCGAAGTCGTCCCCACCCGCTCTCCAGGTACCAGGATCCCGACGAAATTCAATGGGTCCGCCGCCGACACTGTCACAGTTTCACCATAGGGTTGCTGATTGCGCAGCGCGCGAAGTGAATCGAGCGCGATGGGCATCGCAAACTGCTCGCCCAAAAACCCGCTCACAAACCGCCCGCCTCGCACCTCGCCACGTCCTTCCAGACGTCTCAGCACACTCAGCAATTCGCGCCACCGCGGCACAATCGTCTCACGCGCCAGCACTTCGCGAAACACCACTCCGTAGCGCCGCAGCAGCATCCAGCAGGTGGCTTCAACGGAGTTTGTCTGTTCGGCCGGCTCCGCGTAAAGCAGCGACCATCTTCCGGCGCTGTGGCGCGGCCGCGATGCCCGCCCCGAGCCGTGTCCCGAGCGCCTTTTCGGATCGATCAGGGCGCGCAGGTTGTCGAATCCATCCGCTGTGATGATTCCTGCGGCCACCAACTCCCACAGCGCAGCCTCTACTTCGGATTTCAATCTCCGGGTGCCGCGCACGATGTCGGCAAAAAACGACGCTCCACGTTGCCGGAAGAACGCCAGCACATCGCATGCGGCCAGGCTCAGCCCGTGCGTTTCCTCGCTCACATCTCGCCGCGAAATCATCCACTCCGCATCTTCGCGTACGAAAAAAGTAATCGGCGCTACGCTTGTCGGCACCACGCGCCTCCCTTCAGCAGTCACCGGCTCGAGCGTTGCCGGATGCGGCGATAGCCTGCCCCATCCCACCGCGCCGGTCAGGCATAAATGGTCCAGCATTTCGGGCTTATAATCCGCCACCCTGCTTGCCAAAATCTGCCGCTCCCACGCGTTTGCGGGCCCCTCGAAACCTTGCATCTGATGCAGCGCTTCGAAGGTTCCGCGCTCGCCCAGCAGTTGCGTGCCCGGCGCCGCGTGCTGCCAACGCAGCAACCAGTGCATGAATTGAGCAGGCGAGACTGGCTCAATCTGTTTTCGTAGTTCGCCGATCGTCAACCGATGGATGCGCGCCAGCAACCGCCGCTCGCACCACTCCGTTTCGTCGCCGACGGTCTCGGTAAAGCGGCCGCGCAGGATGGCTCCGCTCGCTTCCAGCCGCAGCAGCGCGCGGTTCACCGCCGCTTCCTGCAATCGCAGCACTTCGGTCAGTTCCCGCGCGGTCGTCGGGCCGCAGTGCAGCATCCAGCCGTTCACTATCGCCAGCACAGCGTCCTCCGGCGAAATCTCCGGGGCCGCCACATCCGCGATCGCGTCCTCGAATTTCGCGCTCGGAAACGCCGTCCTGAAACTCGCACTGCGTTCGGCCGCCACCCAATATCTCGCGCCGTCAACGACCGCCTGGCCTGCGCGCCTCTGGGAAGCCAGCTCCTCAAAAAATGCACGCCATGCCGTCGCCGATTCGCCCACTGCAGCAAGCAATGGCCGCGCTTCCACGCGATCCGAACGGGCGCTTACCGGAAAAGCCATAAATGTCAGAAGCGCATCGTGCAGTTCTTCCGCGTCGCGCACGTCGGGCCAGGCGCTCGCTCGCACCTCTGCAATGGCAGCCGGATCGAGTCTCCCTACTTCCTCAAGCACCGCCTCCGGCAACATGGGGCGCATCTCCACGGCGCGAGCCCGCCGCTCTTCCAGCGGCGCATCATCGAGATATGCATATGGATTCGCGTTCAAAATCTCGTGCGAGAATTGCGATGGCGCCGTCGTGTCCACGGCAATGCATCGAATGCGGCCCGAACCGATGTCGCTCAGCACCCGCTTCAATCCCTCGATGTCCATCGCTTCGGTCAGAACGTCCTTCATCACCTCGCGCATCAACGGATGATCGGGAATGGTAATCTCGCCCTCAAGGTTCTCGGGACACGCCAGCGCCTCCGGAAAAATCGCCCCCAGCAAATCATCTCCGCGCATCCGCTGGATATTCGGCGGCACGCGCTTCCCGCCCCGGAATCGCAGCAATGCCAGCGCGCGTCCCGCATCCCATCTCCACCGTGCGGTGAATATCGGAGAAGCCAGCGCAGCCTGTTCCAGCACGTGCTGTACAGACGCCGGCTGCAGAAAATGAAACACGTCCGCCAGCGGAAAACTATGCTGTTCCGCCAACGCGATATTTAACCCATTGTCTGTTGCCGCCGCCTGCAGCTCGAAATTGAACGACCGGCAAAATCGCTTGCGCAGCGCCAGTCCCCATGCTTTATTGATCCGCCCGCCAAACGGCGCGTGAATCACCAGCTGCATCCCGCCGCTTTCGTCGAAGAATCTCTCGGCGACGATCGCCTGCTGCGTAGGCACCGCGCCCAGCGATGCGCGCCCTGCGATGATGTACTCCGCTAGCTGCTCCGCGCCTGCTTGATCCACGCCGCATTCTTCCCGCATCCACGCAATCGCCTGCTCCATTCCCGCAGAGTCTCGCGATAGTCCGCTGGGCGCAGCATTCGGCAGCATGTCGCTGATCTTCTCGCGTAGTTCCGCCACATGTTGCGAAAGCTCTGCCGTCCGCGCCGGAGCTTCGCCGCGCCAGAACGGCACATTCGGCGCTGCGCCCTGCGCATCTTCCACCAGCACCCGCCCCGCTTCCACCCTGCGAATTCTCCACGACGTCGTACCCAGCAGCATGATGTCGCCCGCCAGGCTCTCGACCGCGAAATCTTCATCCACTGTGCCGACCGTCGTGCCTTCCGGCATCGCCACCACGCTGTACAGCGCATTCTCCGGAATCGCCCCGCTGCTGGTAATCGCCGCCAGTCGGCTACCGCGCCGTGCCCGCAACACCCCGTTCACCCGATCGCGGTGTAGGTACGCAGCATAACGCCCGCGCCGCGCCGCCACGCCTTCGGAAAGCATTTCGACGACCGCCTCGAAATCGGAACGCTCCAGATTGCGGTACGGGTATGCCCTCCGCACCACTTGAAAGAGATCTTCTTCGCTCCAATCTTCCGCCGCGCACATCGCCACAATCTGCTGCGCCAGAATGTCGAGCGGTGATTCCGGCACGGCAATCGCGTCCAAATCGCCCTGATGTATCGCTTGCACCAGCGCCGCGCATTCCACCAGTTCGTCGCGCGTCGTCGCAAAAATCCGCCCTTTCGGCACCGCGCCCCGCCAGTGCCCCGCCCTGCCGATCCGTTGCAATCCCACGGCGATCGCCCGAGGTGAGCCAATTTGGCAAACCAAATCGACTGTGCCGATGTCGATCCCCAATTCAAGCGACGCCGTCGCCACCAGCGTTCGCACTTCTCCCGCTTTCAGTCTCCTCTCTGCCGCCAACCTCAGCTTTCGCGACAAGCTTCCGTGATGCGCCGCGACAGCGTCTTTTCCCAGCCGCTCGCCCAAATGGTGCGCCACGCGTTCGGCTAGCCGCCGCGTGTTAACAAATATCAATGTCGACCGATGTTGCTTGCCAAGCTCCGCGATGCGGTCATATATCTCATCCCACATCTCGTTCGACGCTACCGGCCCCAGCTCGCTCGCTGGCACTTCCACAGCCAAATCGAACTCCCGCCGCTGCCCGATCTGTACGACCACCGGCTCCGGCCGCCCGCTTCCCGCCAGAAACTGCGCAATCAACTGGATTGGCTTCTGCGTTGCCGATAAACCGATTCGCACCGGCGGCTTATTGGTCAGCCGTTCAAGACGTTCCAGCGAAAGCGCCAAATGCGCGCCACGCTTGTCGTCCGCCACGGCGTGAATCTCATCCACGATCACTGTTTCAACCGTCTTCAGTATTTCGCGGCTCTTTTCCGCCGTCAGCAGGATGTAAAGCGATTCCGGCGTGGTCACCAAAATGTGCGGAGGATGCTCCAGCATCGCACGCCGCTCATGCGCCATCGTGTCGCCGGTGCGCACCGCGCTGCGAATCTCCGGAAATAAAATCCCGCGCTCGCCCGCCAATTGCTGAATTTCGCCGAGCGGCACCTCGAGATTGGTATGGATGTCGTTGCTTAG
>JASHRI010000085.1 GCA_030037435.1 Candidatus Acidiferrales bacterium
ATCCAAAATGTCGGGCACGGTTACTTTCCCGTTGCCCGCATGCGCAACAAGGCTCATGTTGACCTCCGGTGCCGCCCCCGAAAACCGAGGTGCAGCCCATCAACGGCCTAATACTAACAGATTTGCGCACGTTACGGCAAAGTGCATATCATGCGGGTAGTTCTATCGTTACTGTGAGGATCAGCGAGCGGGGCAAAATCGTGGCCTACTTCGTCACCGCCGTCATACTAATCGTTGTGATTTATGGAATCGTGAAGGCTGCCAGCAGCGACCGCTACGCCAAAATGACCGAAGAGGAGTTCGAGGCCGAAGCGCAGCGTTCTTCTCTCATCGGCGCCGCGATGATGGGAATTCAGAAGACGGTCGATCCGGGCCACCGAGTCGACTACGTTTTGGAAGAAAAGCAAAGGATCGAGGCCGAGAGTGCGGAATCCGGCGATCCGCCTAAGACAGGGCCCGAAGGATCGCCGAAAGAATAAGCGACAAAACTATGCTTGGACCATAGTTGCCGGTGGCGGTGTGGCTGCTGGGGGCGGAGGAGCCGTCGGCAGGTGCGGTTCCACACCGCGCCATCCCACCGGGCGTCCCTGCACTGCTTCCTTCAGCGCGCTGAACAGAACTACATACATCATCTGCCGGTAATAGAAGCGCTGGATGATGAGCGGCGCCAGCAGGGTCCAATCCTCGTGGCGTTCCAGGGCGAACGCCACCACGCAAGTGAACAGGTCGATCACCATGAAGAGCGCGAAGAAGATCAGCGAGCGCTCCACGTCTTGCGAGGTCCAAAGCTGCGGCAGATGCGAGATGCGAAGTTGCGCGAGGCCCCAGAGAGCCAGCGAAAGCAGAAACAGCAGGTCGATGACGGGCGAAACGAGCGGCAGAATAATCTGAAACAGAAAGATGTTGGGTATGGCGATCCATCCAAGTGTGCCATAGCGAGGCTTGCCGGTTGTGTCGCGATGTTTCCACACCGCCTGCATGGTGCCAAACGTCCAGCGGAAACGCTGCCGCACCAAAGCGTCTATCGTATCCGGCACTTCGGTGCGACCGATTGCATCCTCGTCGTACAGGATCTTGCCGCCATTGCGCCGGATGGTCAGCGTCAGATCGGTATCTTCCGCTACCGTATCGCCGGAAAATCCGCCATGTTCCCGCAATATCTCGGTGCGCCACGCGCCAGCCGCTCCCGGCACCACCGGGATGCAATTCAGCAGATCGAACGCGCGCTTTTCAAGGTTCTGGCTGGTGATGTATTCGAGTGCCTGCCATCGCGTGATCCAGCTAATGCGATTCATGACCTTCACGTTCCCGGCCACGGCCCCAACCCGGGGATCGGCAAAATGGCGCACCAGCCGAGGTATCGCCTCGGCATCCACCATCGTATCGGCGTCGATCGATACGACGATTTCGCCGGTCACTTCCGCGAGTCCATGGTTCAGAGCCGATGGCTTGCCGTGGTTCGATTGCAGCAGCAGCCGCACGCGCGGGTCGCGTCCGAATTCGCGGCGCACGAGTTCTGCCGTGCGATCCGTCGAGCCATCATCGACCACGATCACTTCGAGCTTCGGATAACCAGAAGCCAGCGCAGCGCGCACCGTATCTACAATGACGGATTGCTCGTTGTACGCGGGAATCAGCACGCTCACATCCGGTTGATACTCCGGATGGTCTTCGGGAGCGGGACGCAACTTTTCGATCAGCGCCAGGAGACCGATGATCAGGGCGCGACCGCTGACCAGCAGAATGCCCGCGATGAAGATGAAGGCGATTCCTCGTCGCAGCCACCGGAACAGATCGAAAATGAAGGCATCTAAGCGGACCATCAGCCACTCGCGCTGGCTCAGCGGCGGCATCATCTGCGCGCGCGCCTGTCCCAGCAGATCGGAAACCGACACGAACTGATAGCCTTTCGCTCGCAGCGCGTCGATGATTTTCGGCAATGCGGCGACGGTATGGCTGCGGTCACCGCCTCCATCGTGCATCAAAATGATGTTGCCTTTGTTCGCCTCGGCATCGCTGACTACCCGTTGCACGATCGTGTCGACGGGCGGCGGAGCTCCTCCATTGATCTCACCCCAGTCATGCGGATCAAGCCGCGCGCCGACGATCACGTAGCCCATGGCCTGCGCAACCGGCAGCATTTGAATTTCGCTGGCGCTTTCAGGTTCGTGGTCGATGCCATAGGGCGGCCGAAAAAGAGTGGTCTTCACACCGAGAGTGCTTTCGAGCATCAGCTCGGTGACGTTGAGCTCGACCTGCAGCGCCGGTTTGGAAATAACTTCGAAATCGGGATGGGTCAAAGTGTGGTTGCCGATCTCGTTGCCGAGCGCGTATTCGCGCTTCACGATATTCGTGTATTGGTTGGCCGATTCTCCGATCACGAAGAATGTGGCTGTAGCATGCTTCTGTTTCAGCACGTCGAGAATCTGTGGTGTCCATCGCGGATCAGGGCCGTCGTCAAATGAGATTGCAAGTTTGTGCGGCGCGGCTCCCATTTGCTGAATTCGCCAAGAGAGCGGGAAGGATTGAAAGCTCTCATCGTCGAATGAATCTGAATCGGCGTCATATTCGAATGTGCGACGGCCGCTCTTAGGAGTCGCGGTGATGCGCCAGACGTCGCCGTCGCCTTCGAGTATCAAATCGTAGCCCGGAGGAACTTCCTCGAGCTTGGCACGCGTGGCGTCGTCGGCGTGAGTGGCGTCCCAGATGTCCCAAATGGACGGGTCCTCCATGCCGAGACGCCAGAGGGCCGTCCCATACACTCCCGCGCGCTCGGCGGCGCGAAGCTCGTTGTAGGCGGTGACGCCGTCAAGCATCCAGACTTGATGGACATTGTTGTTTTCGTCTTCGTAGGAGTAATGCAGGTTCAGCGTATCGGGATCGAACAGGATGTCGGACTGCGCTTCCACGGCAGTAATCACACCTTGTTGAAAGGTGATCGACTGCGCGACGGGATGCGGGTCTTTCTTCGTCTTCACTGGCCAATCGTATCCGTAATTCGCGATGCCCATGATCAGCTTGTCCGGCGGCACGATCTTGACCATGTTGTCGATGTTGCGCATGAACCAGTCTTGCGGCGCGATGGGGCCCGGCGGCGACGTGGACCATCGAAAGTCATAGTTCATCAAAATGATGGCGTCGACTTGCGATGCGAAATATTTATAGTCGTAGCTCCAGTCCGCCGCCGGCAAGCCAACCATCAGTTTCAAGCCTTTGGCATGCAAACCCATGGCAAGGTCGTGGGTGAAATCCTGAAAATCCTGCATGCTCGATTTCGGCAGTGACTCAAAATCCACCACGATGCCCGGCTCGTGCTCAGCATCGGCATAGTCCACGAGCTGCGAGGCCAGGTGCTCTCGCGCGGTTGGATTCGCCAACATCCGCAACATTTCAGGCGGACACCAGCCGAGCTTGCCGTCGTAATTGTTCACCATCGGCATAACTTGCAAGTCGACGTTTTTCGGCAGGGTTCGCAAGAACGCCGAGAGTTTCGGATCGGGCTCTGCGTCGAGATGCCCATCGGCCGCAACTGCGTGCAAGATGTCGGGAATCAGCAAGTCGATGTCGCGGTAGTGCGATTCCAGGGAGGTGAGGCTGGTGTAATCGTCGCTCACATAGAACGCTGCGCGGAGAGGATCGTAGTTTTCAGGAATTTTCCCGAGCGTAGCCAGCTTGTGGCGCCGCTGCCGCACGGACTTTGTCTTTTGCTTCGCAGGGATTGAGCGCAATCCGTCGCGCAGATTCGGGCGCAAGAGTTCGGGCAGCGCAGGATTCCGCACGATGTTGAGCAGGAATACGACGAGCGCCAAGGTGAAAAAACCGCCGGCGATTTCCATCGCGAGACGAGTGCGGCGCCATCGGCGCCGCTCCTGGTCGTAGAAAATAGGCTTGCGTTCAGGCATCAGGGCATTCCAAGCTAGCCGTCCATCGGAAAGGTGTCAATTGAGCCAAGCTATTAAGATGCGCACAAACGTCGTGTGTGCCGCCCTCGTTGGACTGGGCCTGCGCGCTTTTTTTTTGCTAAGGGTTCCCTCTACCGGCGCCGAGGATAGCCCATTTTATATCGAGCTGGCCTGGAATTGGCTCAAAAGCGGCGTTTATGGTTTCCCAATTTACGGCCGGTTGACGCCAGTCGACATGCGGGTACCGGGCTTCCCCGCGTTTCTTGCGGCGATTTTCGCCGTGACCGGTAAATCCACCGCTGCGGTGATGTGGTGCCAAGCCGTGGTGGACGTTGCCACTTGTTTTCTGATTGCGCTGATCGCCGCTCGAATAGCTCCGGGAGCATCGCGACGGCGGGTGGCGATTGCCGCACTTTGGCTAGCGGCGCTTTGTCCCTTTACGGCGAATTACACCGCGGCGGTGCTTACCGAGACGCTGGTAACGTTTCTCACAGCGCTCGCGATTCTCGTCCTGCTTGAGACCGACCTCGGCGCGGCGCGAACAATCATAAGAGTGTCGAATGCGCGACAACCGTTGAGTCCGTGGTTTCTCGCGGGCATCATCGTCGGATTCGGCACACTAGTGCGACCGGAGACGCCACTGCTGTTGATCGCCGCCGGCATCGTGATCGTGGCGAGATGGTGGCGTCCGGCGGATTGGCGGCGCATGGTGCGCGCCGTCGCACTGCTGGCGGTGGGGCTGGTGTTGCCGCTGTTGCCGTGGGCGGCGCGGAATTTGCGCACCCTGCACAAGGTGCAATTCCTAGCGCCTCGCTACAGCCTGTTGCCTGGCGAATTCGCGACCACCGGATTCGACGCCTGGACGGCTACCTGGCTCTGGAGATTTCGCGACGTCTATCTCGTGCCCTGGAAGCTGGATGCGGAGGTGATCCCGCTGAGCGACGTGCCGCCTTCGGCATTCGATTCGCCCGAAGAGCGCGACCGCGTATCGGATCTGCTGGACGAATACAATGACACGCTGACGATTTCTCGCAAGGAGGATCGCGCGTTTGGCGAGATCGCTGGCGACCGGACGGCGCGTCATCCGCTGCGTACCTATCTGAAGATTCCCGCGCTGCGTTCCGTCGCGATGTGGTTCACGCCGCGGATCGAGTTGCTGCCGGTGGCGGGCGACCTTTGGCCCATCGGCAATGCGTGGGAGTACGACCGAGGAGACTTTTTGGCTACGCTCATATTGGCCCTGATCGACATCGGGTACGTGGCGCTGGCACTTGTCGGCTTGTGGTGGGTGCGACGCCAGCCGGGAGTGGCCCTGCTGGTTGTGTTTGTCGTGCTGCGCACGGCATTTTTTGCCAAGTTTGCCGAGACGCCTGAGCCGCGCTACATGCTCGAATGTTTTCCGGCAGTGATCGCCCTCGCGGCGCAGGTATTCCGCACGCGACCTCAACTTTCCTCGACCGGCTCGGGATGAATCGTTAGCCGGAAAATCTGTGGGAAGCGTTCCTTTACGCGGTCTTCGAGAAGGGCCGTCAAGTCGTGTACCTCGGTGATCGGCAAGCTGCCATCCATCGCGCAGTGGCATGAAACCAGAATCTTGTGGTCGACACTGCGCACCAGCACCTCGTGACAGTCGATGAGCTGGCGATGTTCGCGCGGCAATGAATTTAGAAAGTCCTGCACGGCGCGCGAAAGACTCTTTACCTCCTGGGCGCCGCCGATGCGAGCGCCGAGCGGCTCGATGTGGATGTTTACACGCGTTCCGGGCTCCGTAGCGCGGTGAATCTCCTGCTCTAACTCCGTGGCCTGGCGATGCGCTTCGCGTAGGCTGGCCGTTTCATCCACTTCCAGATGCAGTTCGACTAACAGCCGGCCGTCATATTGATGGGCGGAAAGCTCGTGAACGGGCAAGCCGCGACGCTGCGCGATGGCGCGAATCGTTTCAAACAGATGTTCGTCGGCTGGTGCGCGCGGCTCGACGTGGACCACGACATCCGCCGGAACGATACTTTCGATGCGCCGCTCGACGTCTTCGCTAGCGGCGTGCGCTTGTTCCAGGCTCGCGGTGCGCGGCACGCTAATGGTGACATCGACAAAATATCGCTGGCCCGCGCGGCGAACCCGCACACGTTCAGTCTGAAGCACGCCTTCCGTTTCATCCACGGCGGCGGCAATTCGTTCGCGCAGGCCGCTCGGCGCTGTGTCAAGCAGTGCGTCCATAGTGTGCCGGCCGAGGCGCGAACCGATCCAGATGATCACGGCGGCGACGCCGAGCGCGGCAAGCGCGTCGAAACGGTCGAGGCCGGGAATGCGGAAGCGCTGGCCGAGCCACGCGGCCGTGATACCGAGGATGACGACGAAAGTGCTCCACACGTCCGTCGAGAAATGCAGTGCGTCAGCTTCGAGCGCTTCGCTGGGATACTTGCGAGCTACGCGACCGAGCGCGCGTGATCGCACAAAATCAATGCCCATAGCCAGCACTAGAATCACGATCGCTTCGACGCTCGGTCGAAGCATAGGGGCATGAAACAGCAGCCGCTCAAAGGCTTCCCAAATAATGTAAACAGCGGTGACGAGCAGCAGGGCCGTCTCGACGAAGGCTGAAAAGCTCTCTACTTTTCCGTGGCCGTAAAGATGTTCGGAGTCTGCCGGCTTGTCCGCGACGCGGACCGAAAGATAGGTGATGACCGCAGCGATGAGATCGAGGCCAGAGTGCAGCGCCTCGGAGAGAATGCCCAAGCTGCCCGTGGCCACCGCCAGAAAGACCTTTAGGCACACCAGCACCACGGCTGAACCAACCGAGCCGAGCGCGGCCAAGCGCTTTTCGCGAGTGGCGGTTTCCGCCGCCGAGGTCATCCGCTGAATTATACCCTCGCAGGTGGGAAGGTTGGACAACCGCGAGATGTTCGGAAGCACAGCCAGACAAGTTCTGGGTCCGCCACCAACGTCGTGGAATTACTTACTGGCTGCCTTGGAGTGGTGGAATGGGAACCAGGGGGAGACGACGGGGTTCGCCGTGGAAGCCGCGGACTTCAACGTCTTCGAGCAGCAGCGAAGGCGCCACGATCGAGCTGGGGATGCCGCCGAGTGCTTCTCCAAACGCGCCGAGAGCCGTGCCGGCAAGGCCATCCTCAGGATTCTGCATGTAATCGTAGATGGTGGAATCATTGCCGATCGCGAGAATATTGCGCAAAGTGCGCACCGTGAGGCCGTCGATCAGCCCGCCACGGACCGGCTCTTCGTGGCCATCCGAGACATAAACGCGCTCGACGAGCAGCGGAGCGCGAGCGCCGCTGGCAATGCCGCCAGCCATTTCTCCCACGAAATCAGAAAAATCCTGCTGGGTGAGGGACGAGACAGCAGGATTGTCCATGCTCTTCACCTCAAGGCACCATTCGTGGCCGTCTTCGCGGCACGTGTCGAGGAATTTCTTGCGCAGATCGGCGGGCACGAGCGTTCCGGTAGCCTGGAAGATCAAGTTGCTACTGAGCGCCTGCGGCGCAATCAGAGATGCCGAGCGGCCGTGGCCGTTGGATGCGTCGAAATCGGGACCAGGGCGGCGCGACATGAGCAGATTTTTCAGAATACCATCTTCCACGAGCGAAACGCGCTGTGCGACGACTCCTTCATCGTCCACTTGATACGTGCCAAGCAGCGGCTGGCCCATGAATTGGCTTAGCGTGGGATCGTCGACGAGAGTGACGTTGGCGGGCAGAACCCTCTGGCCGATGCGGTTCATCCACTCACTGCGTCCGCCGAAGCGCTCCTGAAAGGCGTCGTACTCCTGAGTCATCGAAAGCGGAGGGCGCGCGCCCGATAGCGAAGGGCCGAGCGCCTGCGCGAGGAGCGAGCCGGCAGCCGAAGGATCGAAGAGCACGGGTCCGGTGTAGTCCGGCACGAGCTGGCTGGAACGCATGGCCATCAAGTCGGCCGCGGACTGGGCGAGGCCCTTCGCAACGTCGGCCGCGCCGGGGAGGTCTGACGGCTTCGCGCCGTAAACAACGTAGAAATTGTGCAGCTGCATGCCGTCATCCGCTTCGGTATCGAGCGCCGCCTCGATGGCAGCGAGGCTGCGGGAGGTACGGATGGTGGTGCCCTCGCTGGTCATCAAATAAGTGGTGGCGTAGATCAGGTAATAGTGCACACGCGCGCCGTAGAGCTGCGGATAATTCTTCCAGACGGCAGAAGCAGTGCGCGCCTCGTCTTCCCAATTGCGATTGGTCCAATCTGGCTCGATGCGCGGGTCAATTTTGACAAGCGGCGGGGCCATGGCGAAATCGTCGATTTCGGGCGGCTTGGTGAGGCTGCGCAGAAAGGCCTGCTTGAGGGACATCTGCGTTGCGGCCGCTTTGTAGGCCTGATCGGTGGCGAGCCACAAATCCTGGCGAAGAGAATGGTAGTCGCGGTCGATGCCGACCTGGCCAGTGGAACCGAGAAAACCCTGAAAGCCGTCGTCGCTGATGAAATTCGAGCTATCGAGATGGTAGTCGCCCACGCGGACGTCGACTCTCATCTGGCGGCTGCGATCGACGGAGGTCGAGATCAGCCCGCCGAAGGACGCGGTGACAGCGCAGACGTCAAGATCGAGCAGGCGGTACTCAATGTAGAAAGGCTTGTCCACGCCCGGAAGCGCAAGGCGTGCGCGCGCGCGCTCCATCTCATCGTGCATGGCATAGAGCGTCTTATCGGATTCGCCGGCAGGCACAGGCGCCTGCGCCGCAGCGAACGGCGCAGCGAGCGCGGCGAAGAGAGCGAGCGTGGCAAACCTTCTCACTATTGCGGCTCCGGCGACTGCGGATCGTGCGCGGGCGGCGGCAAAATCGGCGGCCGGTCCGTGGACGTTTCCTTCTTTTGCACTTCCATCTCCGAAATCAAAATCGCGGGCGCGACAGCGGACACGGGCACCGAGCCGGACTCTGCTCCGCAATAGCCGTTGAAAATATCCTGCTTGTCGCCGGTAGCAACGATCTTGGTGAGCGACACAAGCGGCGTGCCGACAATGTCGACGCCGCGAACCAGCTCATCGGGGCGGCCATCCGGAAAAACTTTGTAGACGACGAGCGGTTGCACCTGAAACGCCTGGGGGTTGCCGCGTCCCGTGAAAGTGAAGCCGCCAGCGATATCGTCAATCAACAAGCCAAACGGTTTTCCCTGCTGCTTGATCAGCTCGATCAGTTTCTGACGAAGCTGCTGGTCGGTCATGGTTTTGGTGCTGGAAACGATCAGATTGCCCTGGCGCGCCACGGGGACGTAGCCCAACTGGCGGCGGCCGTGACCGTTGGAGTGCGGAATGCCGACGAGCGGTGACCGCGACATCAAAAACGTCTTGAGAATGCCGTTGTCAACAAGATGAACGTCCTCGGCCTTCACGCCCTCATCGTCATACGGGTAGTAGCCGAGGAGCATTTGCCCGTTGAGAGTGGCCTCGGTGGGATCGTCCTTGATCGAGATGAAATCCGGCAGAATTTGCTCGCCGATCTTGCTGGTGAAGGTCTGGCCTTCGTTGATGTCCTTTTGCCGGAAGCCTTCCGCGCGGTGGCCGAAAACTTCGTGGAAGAACACGGCAGCAGCGCGACCTGTCAAAAGCGTTGGTCCCGCATAAGGATCGACGAGCGGGGCCTTATCGAGCGCGGTCGTCTCGCGAATCATGATTTGAATGCGGTCGTAGACCTCTTTGTCGCTTGGCGCGTCTTTTGGATCGAGCCAATCGAAATTCGCGAAGCGATCGATGTCCATGCCATCCGGAGCTTTGCTCTGGACGTAAAGCTCTAACCGATAGTGCACCAGCCCGAAGGCGAGCTTGGTGCCCTCGGTGTTGACTTGATATTGATTGGTAGCCTGAGCGGTGTAGGTGGCGATGGAATTCAACGCCACCGGAGATTCGCTGAATTTGGCGGTGTAGGCTCGGACGCGCGCTTCCCAGGGTTTGCGATCGACATGGATATCGACGCGCGGGCCAACATAGGTACGCGGGGCTTCGCGCGAAAAATCGGGCGCCTGGCCTTCAGCGGTTTGTACCTGCACCTGCTGGCTCGTTTTGACCTTGATCAGGGCCTGCGACGCAGCGCGATACTGCTGATCGGTTTCGCGCCAGATTTCGCGGCGGAGTACAGGTATGTCATCATCCAAAACGACGCTGGTGCCGGGGCTGGTCCAGCTCGGCTGGCGGCCGGGAACTTCGTGCGTGTCGTCCAGATCGTAGGTTCCGACGCGCGTCTGCACCTCGAGCCAGCGAGCCTTATCGTCAGAGCTGGAAAGGAGAGCGCCGTTAGAGCCGGAAACCTCGGTATATTGGCGGTCGGTGACCGTGTAGCTTATGAAGTAGGCGGGCGGGTCGGCCTTCGACAAAGCGGACATCGAGCGGTCCAGCTCCGTTTGCATAGCGCTCAGGAGAGTCTGCGCATCCTGCGGAGGAGCATCGGCGGCCGGGCAAGCAAGCGAAGCTGCCAGCAGCGCCAGTCCAATAATGAGGCTCTTATGGCTCGATTTACGTTTCATCGCACAGCAAAGTCCTACAGTTTAAGATAGGATGCCTCGATTCCCAAATGAAAAGCCGGGCGCGATGTTCCGACCCGGATAGTCGAGAGGAAGCAAAAGCCGTCCCTAGTTAGGCAAAGGAGTGTTAGATGCGCGCTCTGGTTGTTCGGCGGTATGGGGCACCCGAAGTTTTTGAGCTGCAACAGGTGCCCGACCCCCAGCCCAAGGCCGGCGAGGTGTTGATCCGCGTGAAGGCCATTGGAGTAAACTTCGCCGATTTGCTGCAACGGATGGGCCTGTATCCCGGCACCCCGAAGCCGCCATTTGTTCCGGGGCTCGAAGTAGCGGGAGTGGTGGAGCGCGTGGTCGAAGGTCCGCGGCCGGAGGGAGAAACGGTCAAGCCGGGAGATGCCGTGGTGGCGCTGACGGATTTTCACGGCTACGCCGAATGGGTGGTCGCTTCCACGAAATACGTCTATCGCCTGCCAGCGGGAATGCCATTCAACGAGGGCGCCGCAATATCCTTGAACTATCTGACTGCGTACCACTCGATCTTTACTATGGGGAATCTGCAGCCGGGCGACCGGATCTTGATCCATAGCGCTGCGGGAGGAGTGGGAATCGCGGCAGTGCAGTTGGCACACGCGCGCGGGCTGGTGGTGTTTGGCACGGGGGGGGGTAGCAAGCAGGAGTTCCTGCGGCGAATCGGCGTGGCACACGCGATCGACAACGAGAAATCGGATTTCGCACAGGTGGTGCAGAAATACGCGCCGGGGGGAGTGGAGATGGTGATGGATGCGATCGGCGGGAAATCGTTTGCGAGCAGCTACGAGTGCCTGGCGCCGTCCGGACGCTTGGTGGTCTACGGTTTTTCAGCTGCGGCCGGTGCAAGTGGGAAACGGAGCTGGCTGCGCGGCTTGACCGCTATGGCGCAGACGCCGAAGTTTCATCCGCTGAAGCTGATGAGCAAGAGTGCCGCAATCATCGGCGTGAATCTCGGGCAAGTTCGCGCGCGCGGGACGCATTTGCGCACGGAACTAGGCGAGATTTTTCGACTTTACGGCGAAGGCAAGGTCAAGCCTGTAATCAGCAAGACATTTCCGCTCGAGCAGGGGGCAGCGGCGCATCAGTTCATTCAGGACCGCAAGAATGTGGGCAAGGTGATCCTGACGCTGAAGTAGCGGGACCGATCGGAGATGGATGATCTGTTTTACCTGGCAGCTGGCGAGGCTCCTGCCGCTGCGGCAGGCTTGCGAAGATCCGGGGCCAGAACGTCGACCTGTTCAAACGGAATCTCCTGATATATCGCGTTGGGGAACGCCTTCTTCAGATCGTCGCGAAATGCAGAAAGATTTCCTGCCAGCACGACGTCCAGATTGTCCGCTGACAGATACCGCTGAGCCATATCCTTGACCTGCTCGGGTGTTACTGCGCGAATTCTGTCCGGGTAGGTGCTATTGTAGTCGGCGGGCAAGTCGAATGCGGCAGCCGTAAGAACACGCCCGGCGACCTGCTCCGCCGTTTCCGACTGGATCGGATAAACGCCGGCAAGATAATCGCGGGCGAAGTTAAGTTCCGCCGGCGTAATCTCGCCGGTGGACATCGTGGCGAGCAGGTTGGTTACGAGCTTCGTCGCCTCGACTGTCGTTGCGGTGCGCGTAAACGTGCTGACGACGAACGCGCCGGTGTAGCGATGTGCGCTGAAAGATGACGTAGCGCCGTAGGTGAGTCCCTTCTTGACGCGCACTTCGGTATTCAGACGGCTATTGTAGCCGCCGCCGAAAATTCGATTCATCACTTCGACGGGAATGTAGTTGGGGTCGCTGCGCTGGATGCCCAGCTTGCCGGCTCGGATTTGCGTTTGCACCGCATCTGGCTTGTCGATCAGCCAAATGTGCAAGCCGGTGGAGGCGGCGGGCAACACTGGAGGAGCCGAGGTCACATCGAGCTTGGGCCATGAGCCGAAATATTTTTCTGCGGTGGCGAAGGCCTGTTCAGGAGTGATATCTCCGGCAAACGCCAGCAACGATTCGTTGGGCGCGTACTTGGCGTCGTGAAATTTCGCGAGCTCGTCGCGGTCCAGCTTTTCTACCGTACCGGGCGTGCCCTCAGCCGGCCAGCCGTAGGGCGAAGCGCCGTAGACCACGCGGCTAAAGATCACAGACGCGAGGTAATCGGGATCGGAATACTGAACCGAGAGACCGGAGAGAAGCTGCTGGCGCTGGCGGTCAAGCTCCTCGGCGCTGAACGCGGGATGTAGAACCACGTCCGACATCAAGTCCAAGCCGGTATCGAGGTCCTTGTTCACGATATCGAGCGAGACCATTGTGGAATCCTTGCCCGCCGACGCGTCGAGTGAACCTCCGATAAAGTCGATGGCCTCAGCGATCTGCTGGGCCGAGCGCGTCGCTGTTCCCTGAGTCAGCATATTGGCAGTCATCTCAGCGACGCCTGGCTCGCCTGCGGGATCGTGGATCGTGCCGGCGCTCAGGATCAGGAGGCTTGCCGCAATGGCCGGCTGGCTGTGATCTGAGACGACAAAGACCCGCAGGCCGTTGGGCAGGGTCTTGGTGGCGGCATTCGGAAAGTGAAACTCGCGGGGCGAACCGGCCGCAGGCATCTGCGATTCAAGCTTCACACCCGGCGGCACGACGCCGGTGGCCTTCTGAGGCTCTGACGAAGCCGGTTCTTCATGCGATGGATTTTCCTGAGCCGCTGCCTTGCCCGCGACCATGCCAGCGAGCGAGAGCATCGCGATGATCGCAATTCCCCGCATCCATACTCTCTGCATTTACTCTCCTCGCATGCGTCTATCTGGGTTGCGCGGCCGGCGAGACGAAGAGCACGGTCGCCTGTTGCAAAATGAAGTATTTGTCCGCCACGCGCTGAATATCCGCGGGCGTCGCTTTCAGATACCGGTCCAGCTCGGTGTTTACGAGATTAGGATCTTTGCCGATCACGGTAGCGGCGGCCAAGGCCACGGCCTTGGATTCATTGGTGTCACGGCCAAGGATGAAGCTGGATATCTCCTGGTTCTTCGCTTTCTGCAACTCCATCGCGTCGACCGGCTCTTTTTTGAGTCCGTCGAGTACGCCGAGAATGGCCGTTTCGCCCTCCTGAGCCGTGTGCCCTTGATTCATGATCGCGTAGGCCCAGAATAGATTTGGATCTTCGCTGAAATTGCCGAAGCCTGCGGCTTCGAGCGCGATACGGTCCTTATATACGAGAATTTGATAGAGCCGGCTGCTTTCGCCTCCTGCCAAAATATTGGAAGCGAGATCGAGGGGATAGGCATCCGGGTCATAGCGCGCCGGAATCTTGTAGCCAATCACGATGGCCGGGAGCGGCGTGTTCGAGTAAGACTTATTGACGGTGCGTTGCTCGGTTTGCGGAGGTTCCGGAGTATCGCGCCTGGGTATCGGCCCGACCGACGCTGGAATGCCGCCGAAGTATTCCTTCGCCCAGGCGAGCGCTTGTTCCGATTTGAAGTCGCCGACGATCACCAGAGTGGCGTTGTTGGGCTTGTAGTAAGTGTCGTGAAATGCGCGCACATCGGCGAGCGTGGCTTTATCCAAGTCCGCGATGCTGCCGATGGGAGTGTGATGGTAGCCGTGAACCGTGAATGCAGCGGCGCGGAGATCTTCCTCGATCGAGCCGTAGGGTTGGTTGTCGACGCGGACGCGGCGTTCCTCTTCCACCACTTGCCGCTCGGATTCGAAATTGGCTTCACTGACATTGAGGCTGCCCATGCGGTCGGCTTCGAGCCACAGCACGCGTTGAAGATAGTTACTGGGAAAAGTCTCGTAAAAGTCGGTGGTGTCGTCGCCCGTTTCAGCGTTGTCGTAGCCGCCCATAGCTTCGATGATGCGTGAATGCTCCTCGGAAGCGACGTGCGCAGAGCCTTTAAACATCAGGTGCTCGAACAGATGCGCGAAACCGGTGTGGCCTGGCGCCTCGTCCTTTGCGCCCACGTGATACCAAATTTGGACGTTGATCACCGGTACGGCGTGATCTTCCAGCAGCACGACATCGAGACCGTTGGCGAGCTTGTGCGCGGTGAAATCGAGCTTGGGCGGATGAATTTCGGCGGTCGATTCCTGCGCCGCAATCGGCCAGGCAAGAACCGTCAGAACTATCAGTAGGCCGATCAACATCCATCCGTTTTTTCTGGTGATCATCATCGCTCCGGTTACGCCCAATCACACATTCCATCTTAGTGTATGCCAATCGAAATACCAACGAGCCAGCCCAATGACAGCTGGGATAGACCTGAGGTTTAGACGCATACGAGCGAAAATTGGATTGTGGCCGCTACGCGCGTTCGCAGCGCGCGTGTTTCTCGATTCGCGCCACGGCGCGATCGAAATTTGAAAGCGCGCCGAACTCTGTGGTGCTATGGAATTAGGCAGCACCCGACTGGCGTGATCGGCCGTGATGCGTTTCCGTCTGAAACATCGCGACCGTGAGGTGATTATGCGCGCGCTTGGCAGCTTGATAGGACTTCTGATCGTCGCGACGATCTGCGTCGTGATCTACAAATATTACTTCTCGCAACCGGTCGCGCCGGGCGTGACCACGCCCGTTCAAACGATCGACGTTGTCGGCGTGAAAAACGATCTGATCGCGATTGGGCAAGCGGAGCGGATTTACCAGGCGGAGCACGGATCGTATGCTTCTCTCGACGATCTGGTTTCCAGCGGCGCGATGGCCATGAAAAAGTCCGGACGCGACGGTTACACCTACGACGCCGAGACGTCCGTGGACAGCTTCCGCGTAACGGCCACTTGTCCCAGGGACAAATTTTCAGGTTGCTCAAACTACGCCATCGATCAATCCATGGAAGTTCAGAGCGTCCCTTGATTGCGGCGCTGTGGTATAAGCATGCGCGTCGATGCTTCCTGCTGCTGCGCTGGCTGACCCGAACTCGGCGGGCATTCACTTCGAAGTTTCCCCAGGTTCCGCGTTTGCGGATGAAGACGTCCGTATTACCCTCCGCGGGCTAAAACCACATCAGACGGTTACGATTCGCGCCGCAACCGGAGATGACGCGCAACGACGATGGGCCTCCCAGGCAAAATTTAGCGCGGACTCCGCCGGGCAAGTGGACGTCGCCACGCAGGAATCTCTCGGTGGCAATTACCGGGGAATTTCCGCAATGGGCTTGTTCTGGTCGATGAGGCCAGTCGATGCCCGCGGAACCACTCAGCCCGCCTTCGCAAAAGTGGATACCTCGCCGCATTGGGTGACGCTTGAAGCGGATATCAAAGGCGAAATGGTCATCTCAGCGCAGATGGAGCGGGCGTTCATCGCACAGGGATCGGCAAACCGCGACATTTATATCCGCGACGACGGACTCGAAACGGCAGATCGCACTTCCTCCCGCACCAGCACAGGGCAAGTGGCGCGTTTATTTCTGCCGCCCGGAGCAGCTGGAGCCAGCCCGCACCCGGCCGTAATCGTTCTCAACGGTTCGGGCGGCGGATTCGATCTGGATAAGGCCGCATTGCTTTCTCGCCACGGCTTCGCGACGCTCGCACTGGCCTTTTTCGGAGTTCCTCCGCTGCCGACTTGGCTACACCAGATTCCACTGGACTACATAGAGGCCGCTCTGGCGTGGCTTGCAGCACAGCCGGAAATCGACGCTGAACGCATCGGAGTGCTGGGAGTCTCACGCGGCGCGGAGCTGGCGTTGCTCTCGGCCTCCCGGCTATCGCAGATTCGCGCGGTGGTAGCCTATTCGCCGAGTTCAGTCGCCTGGGATTCGGGCGGACGCGACAAACAGAGCGGTCAATCCATACCGGCGTGGACGTGGAGAGGAGAGCAGGTGCCTTTTGTTCCAATGCCATTGCGCGGTTTCAAATGGCGCTCGGCATTCCCCGTGCTCGCGTTGCGCCGTCCCATCATGTTCAGAAACATGTTCCGAGCGGGCTTGCGGGCCCGCGCCCCAGTTGATCGCGCAGAAATTCCCGTCGAAAACGTCCGCGGCCCCATTCTGCTGATTTCAGGAGGCGACGATCACGTCTGGCCGGCGGCTGCGATGTGCGAAGCGATTGAAGAGCGCTTGAAACGGCACGGTTTTGCGTATGCGGTCGAACACGCCCACTATCCGCGCGCTGGCCATATGCTTCGCTATCCGCATCTGCCCACCACCTCGCGCGGAGCAGCCCATCCGAGCCTGCGTAGTGCCCGATTCTCCTATGGAGGCACGGCCGCTGCAGATGCCGAGGCCCAGGCTGACTCCTGGCGCCGATCGATTTCTTTCCTCAAGCGGCATCTTTAGGCTACGCGGCCTGGGCAAGAGCGCGAGCTTCGGGCACCGACCGGCGGCAAATCCAGTCCACCTGCTGGGTCTCCTGAGACATCGCGAACAGGGGCGGGCGGTGCTAAAATGGGGCTGGCGTGCAAAAGGTCCTTCAGAACCTTCTCGAACTGCAAAGCGTTGATTCGCGGCTCAGCGAAGTCCGCGGACGTCTGGCGACATTTCCCAAGAAACTGGCGGAAGTAGATGCTCGTGTAGCAGCTGCCAAAGCCGACGTGGATGCCAGCAAGGCTTCGCAGTTGGCCACGATTAAAGATCGCAAGAAATACGAACTCGACGTAGAGCAATGGAAGGAACGCGTCCGCAAGTATAAAGACCAGACCTCGCAAGTGAAGACGAACGAGGCATACAAGGCGCTTCAACACGAAGTGCAGATGGCCGAAGACGAAATTGCCAAGGCGGAGGATCGCTTGCTGGAGCAGATGGTGGCGGGTGAAGAGTACGACCGCCGGGTAAAAGCCTCTGAGAAATTACTCCGCGAAGTAGAGGAAGTCGCGCGAGGCGCACGAGCCAAGCTTGAATCCGAAAAGGCGGCCACCGAAAAAGATCTCGCAGAGCTCAATTCCGAGCGTGCGCGGATGGTGGCCGGCATTCCCGAGAATCTAATGGATCATTACGAGCGCATAGCGAAGAAGCACAACGGCATTGCGCTGGCGGAAGTGCGCGACGAAAAATGCACCGCATGCGGCATGCGCGTGAGGCCGCATGTGTTTCAAGAAATGCAGCGGCGTGCGACCGAAGAAATGTTTCACTGCGAGACGTGCACGCGCATCCTGTACTACATCGAACCGGAATCCTCCTTCGCGCCGCCTTCGCAGGATCCTCCAGCAGCATCGGCAGCTCGCGAGAGCTGTTGAAACGTGCGCCCGCCAGCCCTATGACGCGAGCCTCTAAGTTCCCGTCGGGCAGTGCGACGCTCTTTTCCGATGCGCAGCCCGTGGCTCCTCCGGGTGGCGTTTACCTTGCTAATATCGACGGCGCATCGCGCGGCAATCCCGGCCCGGCGGCCTATGCCGTGGTAATGCGCGATCCTGATGGACGTGTCGTCCTCGAGCTCGCGAAGAATCTCGGTCGCACGACCAACAACGTCGCCGAATATTATGCCTTGCTCGCCGCGCTCGACTACGCAACGTCACACCGCATCGCAGCTCTTCGCATCCGAAGCGATTCCGAGCTGTTGGTGCGACAAGTGCAAGGCCGCTACAAGGTGAAGAGTGCCGATCTGAAACCTCTTCACGAGCGGGCACAGAAACTGATCCGCCAGCTCACATACTTCGCAATTGAGCACGTTCGGCGGGAAATGAACCGAGACGCCGACGCACTCGCCAATATCGCTCTTGATTCGGGTAACGTCGCGCCGCCGGAATCTGCTGCTACCCCATCAACTGCCACTCGACAAACCGCGCCAGCGAACGTCGAGCCCCGTGCAGAAAGGCTGCGCTCGCGGCGCATCCGCGCCCGCTTAATAAAGGGTGCACTTATTCCACTTGAGCCACTGGATCTGCCTGAGAGCAGCGAAGTAATCCTCGACATCCGTATCCCACAGTAATCGCACGGCTTAGCTGGCAAGCCGCTCCACACATTTTGCCCACCCAAGTGCGACGGTTCTGGTACCAACGCACCATTGTTCCAACTTGGACCACTCGCTAGTCTTGCTGGTCCCTGAGGGGGGAGTCTCTGCACATGGTGCCGGACGCATTGCCGATCGTTTTCGTCCTGGCTGTCCTCGTAATCGCCCTGTTTTCAGTCCAGCGGCTCGCGCCGTCCGTCCGCGTGCGGCTTTGGGCATACGGTTGGGCTCTGATCGGTCTCCACTTTTGCGCGAAATCCATTGAGACGCATAGCGGCGCATTCGAGGATGTCATAAATGGAATCGACATCGCCTGCCTTTTGGTCGCGGGAATCGTGTTCCTCAGCTCGATGGGTTTTCGCGACGAGGATCGGCGTACGCGGACTGCCTTCCTCGTATTGATGAGCCTGCCTGCGACGGCCTACGCATTTGCCTCCGCTTTCAAATGGCAAGTAGGAGCGGCCGCGCTGTGCTTTCCTGCGGCTCTGTTCCTGATATTGATTGCGTTTGCGCTGGTCACGCTTCCGCGACGAGCATCTCTGAACGTTGCCGCCGCGATCGCGCTGGCGGGCGTGGGCGCATTCGCAGTGAACCAACAGTTGACGCACCGCAATGCATGGTTCGCGCTCTCCATCATTCTCGCGCTGCTTTACGGCCTCTCTGGCGTATTTTTCTGGAGGCTCTACCAACGGCGCACACTCGGCATCATGGCCGTGACCGCGGGATTCCTGGGATGGGCGGCCGTGTATCCGATCGGCATTATCATGTTTATGTTCTCGTCGCGGGTCCAGCCGCACCTTGACGTTTGGAACATTCCCCGATTCTTTGTCGCTTTCGGCATGGTCATTACGCTGCTCGAAGACAAGACGCGCGTAATCGAACAAGCCAGCGCTTTGGCCCAGGCGGAAAATCAACTGCTCGACAGGCTTTCGCAGATCACCTCGCGCCTGCTGGCCGGTAAGGACCCACTCACGCTGTGCGGAGACGTCGCTGCAGCCATCGCCGACGCCAGCAGCTTCCGCTCTGCGGCCCTATTCCTCGTAGGCGACGACCGCAAGCTCCATCAGGCTGGATCGAAGGGTTTTCAGCCGGAGGAGACCGCCGAATTGCAGCGGCAAGCCGGTGACGATGCGTGCACCTCTCTGCGGCAACTCTGCGCCAAAGGCTCGCGCATCGGAAACAATTCGTTCCTGCTGTGCAATGAAACCAACCTCGTCCTGATCCCTCTCACCTCATGGCGTGGATCCCCGGTTGGCTGCCTTTGCGTGGGCGGCTGGAAAGGGCTGGGCGAAGCCAATTCTTCAGAATTGATGAAGCTTGAGGTGTTTGCGTCGGACCTTGCTGTCACAATCGAGAATGTGCGGCTGCACCAGCAACTCGTTCAGGCGGAAAAGCTGAGCTCGCTCGGCCAGCTCGTCGCCG
Organism: Candidatus Acidiferrales bacterium; assembly: GCA_030037435.1. Lineage (GTDB taxonomy): Bacteria > Acidobacteriota > Terriglobia > Acidiferrales > UBA7541 > Palsa-295. The sequence goes on from JASHRI010000085.1 coordinate 19,688, forward strand.
GCGTGGCGCACGAACTCAACAATCCCCTGACCGGCATCATCGGCTACACAGACCTGCTGACCGACGAAGTCGCGGGCCAGCATGCCGCGAAACGCGTCGAAAAACTCGGCAGCGAGGCTCGCCGCATGAAGCGCATTGTCGACGGCCTGCTCCGCTTTGCTCGCCAAAATAATTCCACAACCCGCGCCGCTTCCCTTGAGACGGCCGTGCACGATGTGATTCAGCTCCGCGAATACCATATGCGCAAACGCAGTATCCATGTAGACGTGAAATTCGAAACGATTTTGCCGCCGGCCGCGATTGGGGAAGACGAGCTGAAGCAGATCCTGCTAAATCTCCTGAACAACGCGATCGATGCCGTTGATGAAAGCGCTCATCGTGAAATTCGAATTCGGGGCTCGCATCAATCTGGGCGCATCGCCATCGCCATCGAGGATTCGGGACCCGGATTCGCCGACCTGAATCGCGCTTTCGATCCCTTCTACACCACGAAGCCGGTGGGTAAGGGCACCGGCCTTGGCTTGAGCATATGTTATGGCGTCGTCCAGGAGTGCGGTGGCAAAATCGTGCTCGCCAATCGGCAGCCGTATGGCGCGAGCGTGATGATTGACCTGCCCGCCGCGGTCCCCGGCGCCGCGCCGAGCCTCATCGGGTCCGCCTCGATCGGGGTTAAGCTCTAATTCAATCGACTGAAGGCAATCGCGTCACGCGGCCGGTTGGCTCGCGTCGGCGACCGGTTTCACTGCGTAGGATCGGTATAGCGTATCGCGCTGTGCGGGAATATACCCGGCATCGGTGATAATCCGTCGAAGCTCCTGTTCATTGGTGCGATTGCGCACCCCAGCTGCGTAAACCACATTTTCTTCGATCAAAATGCTGCCCACGTCGTCCGCGCCGAATTGCAAACCGACCTGGCAGACTTTGATTCCCGGCGTCAGCCAGCTCGACTGCACGTGGTCGATGTTATCGAGGTACAGCCGGCTGATCGCCAGCGTCTTCAGGTAGTCCACGGCCGTTGTTTCCGGCACCTTCTTCCCCAACGGCGTATGTTCCGGCGCGAAGATCCAAGGGATAAACGCGGTGAATCCGCCGCCATCTTCCTGAATCCTGCGAATGCGCTCGAAATGGTTCACGCGGTGGCGATATTCTTCGCCGCAGCCAAACATCATCGTTGCCGTCGTTCGCATGCCCAACTTGTGTGCCTCGCGATGCACCAATTCCCATTCCTCGGATTTGCATTTCAGCCGCGCAATGCGATGGCGGACCTCGTCGTCCAAAATTTCCGCGCCCCCGCCCGGAATCGACTGCAATCCCGCGTCGCGCAACCGCACGATCGTGTCGCGAATCGAAAGCTCCGATACTTCCGCGATGCACAATATCTCCGGCGCCGAAAAGCAGTGCAGGTGCACCTGCGGATACCGCTCGTGAATCGAGCGCAGCATGTTTTCGTACCATTCGATCTTTAGATCGGGATGCAGGCCGCCCTGCAATAGCACGCCGTTACCACCCAGCGCGAGCATTTCCTCGATTTTTTGATAGATCGATTCGAGCGGCTGAATGTAGCCCTCCTTCGAGCCCATCGGCCGGTAAAACGCGCAAAACGAGCAATACTCGGTGCAGAAATTCGTGTAATTGATATTGCGGTCGATCTGGTAAGTCGCTACGCGCGGATCGGTTTTCTTGCGGCGCACTTCGTTTGCCGCCATGCCGACGCCGATTAGGTCGTCGGAGTTGAAAAGATCGAGCGCTTCCTGCGGTGTGAGTCCCATATTCTAAGAATGCGCGGTGTGGCTGGCTCGGCCCGCCGCATGGGCGCCTGCGCCCGCAAATTCGACCGCACGCGCGCGCGGAATCAGCCCTGCCGCAGCGGCCCGCTCAAAATAGTGTTGCAGACCCGCCAAATTTTCCGCGTCCAAATCGAAATGAATGTTCTCGGTCAAGTAGCGTTCAAGTGCTCGCGGCGGCAGATCGAGCTTGATTGACGCCGCTTCGGCAATTTCGCGCACATGCTCGATGCCGTACTTCTTCGAGGCCACGAAATCGGCAACCACATCCGGTGTGATCGCGCCACGCCGGCCCACCCACATTGCCAGTACCGCCGGCTTCCCCGTCATCTGCCGCCATTGGTGCACCACGTCATAGACGAAAAGCGTTTCAAATCCCGGCACTGGCATGTCGTCCGGATCGCCCTGGCAGCATTGTTCGCCGCTCGGCGCTTTTCCAGCCAAAGCGTCCATTTTCAGCGAAATCGTCAGCGCTGGATCGCCGATCACCAGTGCCGCGTCCGCCTGCCGCAACATTTCCGAAGGCTCCGGAGCCGCGTCTACGAATTCCGGAGAAATCTTCCAGCACCCCTCCGCCAGCATCCGCACTAGTGCGGCCGTACTGCGCGAACTTGTGTCGAGCGCGATGCGCTTTGCCAACTCGATCGGCTTCTTCGCAACCACCAGCAGGCTGCGAACCGCCCCCCTGGCCGCGATCGCCATTTCCGGCATTACCACTACGTTCTCCATGCGCTGGTACTCGATGGCCGGGATGATACCGATATCCGCTTCACCCTTCCGCAACGCCTCGGCGCACTGCGATGGCACGGCAAACGATAGATCGTACTTCCCGGCCAGTGGCCCGTCCGTAAAGCCCCACACAAGGGGCGCGGTGTTGAGGAATTCCACCACTGAGATGCGCAGTTTGCCCACAATTCTCTCTTTCTTCTCGACTGCCCCACAATATAGCACAATCGCTGAATGACCCGACTTGCGAGGCTGGATCCAGCTCCTATCGCGCCGCGTTCGAACGAGTTAAAATGCGCACATGATTCGATGGGGGCTGAGCTTCTTCGGGCTGGCGCTCGTGGGTGTGCTGATGATTGCTACGGGGCTCGGAAGCCTCGGCCCATGCGCCGATGACGCCGGGGCCTTGGCAGCCTTATTCTTGCTCGTCGGTCTCGTGGTGGGCACACTCTTGCTATTGGCGGCTGGTTGCCGTGCAAAATGGCGCAGCATTAAGCAGGGCCGCTCCCAACCCTCCTAGCGGAGGACGCATTTGAATTCATGGCCCCGTCGCTCAGAGCCGTTCTCGAGACATCGCTCTACGTCAGCGATCTGGATCGCGCAGTAGCCTTTTATCAGAATGTGCTCGGACTCCGCAAAATGGCGGCCTTTCCCGCCGGCCGTGGAGCTGCTTTCCAAGTCGGCATAGGACCGAGCGTCTTGCTTCTCTTCCGTGCAGATTTGACGCAAGTCGATGGTGAGTTTCCGCCCCACGGTGCCCGAGGGCCAGGCCACGCCGCTTTTCGAATTGAGCCTGAGGAAATCGCAGCCTGGCGTCTTCGATTGCAGCAGCACGGCGTGACCAGCGAACGCGAGATTGTGTTTGGCGATAACCCTCCATCGCTTTACTTCCGCGATCCCGACGGGAATTCGCTCGAACTTGCTGTTGCCGGAATCTGGCCTCTCAAATTAATTTCCGCGTGAAAAATCACATTGCGGATGCTACGTACGAGCTATCCGTATTCATACGCGATTGACAGGTGCTAATACCTCTGCGTAGGCTCTGACCGAGTTTCCCTCTCGATGCATTCAGACGATTATGTGGGCTGGCTTGCCCTGGCGATGACGCCTGGCTTGGGGGCGCGTCTTGCTGGGAGGCTCCTGCGCGAGTTCGGCAGCCCCGACGCAGTCTTTAGCGCCTCGCTGACGGCTCTGGAAGCTCAGCACGTGCCCGCAGCTGTGGCACAGGCCGTGCACTCGCGCCAGCCGCTGAGCGATGCGGCTAGGGAGTTGGCCAAGGCTCAGGCTGTTGGTTGTCGCCTCCTCACGTGGGATGAACCCCACTACCCGGCACGGCTTCGAGAAATCTACGATCTCCCTCCCCTCCTGTATCTTCTTGGAAATATTGAGCTTCTGAATAAACACTTGATTTCTATCGTTGGTGCGCGACGCCCAACCCCGTACGGAAATCAAATGGCTGAGAGGCTGGGAAAGGACTTAGCCGAGAGAGGCCTGGTAGTGGTAAGCGGATTAGCCCGGGGGATCGATGCGAGCGCTCACCGTGGCGCCTTGAAATCCCCAGGCGGCGCGACAATAGGCGTTCTGGGATGCGGAATCGATGTGGTCTATCCCAAGGAGAATAAAAAGATCTTTGAGGAAATCATGGAGCGGGGCGTCCTTATTAGCGAGTTTGCGATGGGCACGTTTCCGGCACCGCAAAATTTTCCAATTCGCAACCGGATCATTGCCGGTATGGCGCTGGGAGTTGTGGTCGTCGAGGGCGAGCAGTACTCTGGGTCTCTGATTACGGCGCGGCTTGCGATGGAATTTGGGCGCGAGGTTTTCGGCGTGCCGGGCAATGCCACGCAACCCTCCAGCTTCGGGCCGAATCAGCTCATTAAGCAGGGCGCAAAGCTGGTGACGAGCTGGGAAGATGTGATCGAGGAACTTCCCACGCCAGTCCGCGCGGAATTGGTCCCCGTCGAGACTGCATCGCCCGCCGAGCGCGCTGCGTTGGTGCGAGAGGGTTTATCGATTGCCGAAAGGCCTTTATACGAGCTTTTGAGCGCGGATGAATCCCGCCACGTCGACGATTTGGTCGAACAATCAGGTCTGAGTTCGTCGGAGGTGCTGGCGGCCTTATTTGACCTGGAGCTTCGAGGTGTGGTACGCCAGTTGCCGGGTAAGCAATTCGTGAAAATCCTGTTGTAATTCCTGGCGCACAGCAGGGTTAGGATGGGACATTGCGGCGGGGCCGCTTGTGCCCCAGCAGTACAAGTATGGGCGGGATGTTCTTTGCGCGGATGAGTTTTCGGCGCTATCGCATTTTAGCAGCAGACACATTTAGGCGAGAACAGACCACAGGGCATCGAAAAAGGAAAACGACAGAGGCATGGCAAGGTCACTCGTAATTGTCGAATCGCCGGCTAAGGCGAAGACAATCAACAAATATTTGGGGTCAGGCTACACGGTAAAGGCCTCATATGGGCATGTCATGGACCTGCCCAAGAAAACCATCGGTATTCTTCTGCCCGGCCAACAGAACGGAAATGGCAAGCGCAGGCGGAAGAGCAAATCGAAGGCCCGAGCCAAATCCCGCGAAAAAGAAAAGAAAATCGCCATCACCGCGGAAAATATTTTTGAGCCCACCTACGAAGTCATCCCCGGCAAATTGAAAGTGATCAGCGACCTTCAGAAGGCCGCGAGGAAGGCAGAAGCTGTCTATCTCGCCGGCGACCCGGACCGGGAAGGGGAGGCCATCTGCGCCCACCTGAAGGAGATCCTGAGCAAGCCGCGCAAGTACGCCAAGGTGGTGGCCGAGGCCGAGGAGGCCGCTGAAGAAGCCAACGGGACGAATGGTGACGGGCATGAAGGGTCGAACGGCAAGGCAGCCACGAAAGCCGCGCCAGACGTTCCGGCGGCTGCGCCGAAAATCTATCGCGTGATGTTCAATGAGATCACGCAAAAAGCCATCAAAGCGGCATTCGAAAAGCCTACCCGCGTCGACGAAAAGCTTGTGGACGCACAGCAAGCGCGCCGTGTGCTCGACCGCATTGTCGGATACAAAGTTTCGCCACTACTTTGGGACAAGGTCCGCCGCGGCCTCTCCGCCGGGCGCGTACAAACCGTCGCGCTGCGGCTGATCGCTGAACGCGAGCAGGAAATCCGAGCGTTTGTTCCCAAGGAATATTGGACCATCCATGCCCTGCTTGGTGCGAGCGAGCCTCCCTCGTTTGAAGCCAAGCTCGCTAAGTACAAGGGCGAGGACCTGGAGATTCCCGATGAGGCGGAGGCACAGCGAATCCTTGCAGCTCTGGAGCGCGCCACCTGGCAAGTGTCGAGCGTGGCGCAAAAGGAAAAGCGCCGCTTTGCGCCGCCGCCATTCACCACTTCCACTTTGCAGCAGTCTGCCTACAACCGGATGCGATTCACTTCCAAGCGCACAATGACTCTGGCGCAGCGGTTATATGAAGGCGTGGATCTAGGTACCGAGGGGTCGGTGGCACTAATCACCTACATGCGCACGGATTCCGTCCGCGTGTCGGTCGATGCGCTTAGCGAAGTGCGCGATCACATCGGCGCGAAATATGGCAAGGGCTACCTGCCCGAGAGGCCAAATTTTTACAAATCGAAGAAGGATGCGCAGGAAGCGCACGAAGCAATCCGCCCGACGGATGTGGCGCGCACGCCCGAAAGCGTCCGCTCCTATCTCGATGAGCACATGTTCAAGTTGTACCAAATGATCTGGCAACGTTTCGTCGCCTCGCAGATGGTTCCCGCAATTTTCGATCAGACCACCATCGACATTCTGGCGGCCGACTACACGTTTCGCGCCAGCGGTTCCGTGGAGAAATTCGACGGATTTTTCGCGGCCTACCGGTCGGTTCGCGAGGAAGAGGAAAAAGACGATCAAGCGGACGCGGACAGCCGCGCCTTGCCGCGCGTCACCGAAGGCGAACTCGTGCGTCTGGAAACCATCCGTCCCGAACAGCATTTCACCGAGCCGCCGCCGCGATACACGGAAGCGACGCTGGTGAAGGAACTCGAAGAAAAAGGCATCGGGCGCCCGTCGACCTACGCCGCGATTATTTCAACCATTGTCGACCGCGAATACGTGAACAAGGATCAGGGCCGCTTCCGGCCCACCCTGCTTGGCGAGCGCGTGAGCAACTTACTGGTGAAAGCGTTCGAAGATATTTTCGACGTGAATTTCACCGCGCGTATGGAAGAAGAACTCGATGAAATCGAGGAAGGAAAACTTCCCTGGCGCACGTCGGTGAAAGAGTTTTGGGACCGTTTCGAAGAAGATCTCGAAAAGGCCGCCGACGACATGGCCTCCTACAAGGCAGGAATACCCACGGGCGAGAAGTGCGAGAAGTGCGGCCAGGGCGAACTCCTAGAGCGGATCAGCCGTCACGGATTTTTCCTTGGCTGCTCGCACTATCCCGATTGCGACTACACGCGCGATCTTTCCGATCTGCCTGGCGACGACGCCGACGCCGCAAACACCACGCACTATTGTGACAACTGCGGCAAAGAAATGGTCATCAAGCGCGGACGATTCGGCACGTTCCTCGCATGCACCGGCTACCCGGATTGCAAGACCACGCGGCGGCTGGTAACCGGAACGAAAACCGCGCGGCAGCCCGACGTGCCGCTCGATGAAACTTGCCCCACGTGCGGCGCGCAACTGCTGCGCCGCCACGGACGCTACGGCGAATTCATCGGCTGCAAGAACTATCCCAAGTGCAAATACACGCGGCCCATCACGCTTGGAATCAAATGCCCGAAATGCGGCGAGGGAGAATTCGTGCGGCGTGGCTCGTCAAAAGGGCGCGGCGGGCGCACCCGAATCTTCTACGGCTGCTCGCGTTATCCCGATTGCGACTACACAACTCCCTACGAACCGATCAACGAGCCTTGCCCGCAGTGCGGCGCGCCATTCATCGTCGAGAAGCGCACCAAGCAGGGCGTCGTGCGTACGTGCATCAAGGACGGCTGCGACTGGGAAGTGGCTGCGCCCGAACCAGCAGCCGCGCCGGATGCCAGTGGGACGCCAAGCCCAGAGGCGCAGCCAGTCGGCGCAGGCATCGGAAACTCCTCGAAATCCTAATTGACCGAGCAGTAGCCGCGGGGCTTACGGTCAGCTAACCGCGGCGCCGGAATGCTGGCCGCGCATCGCGTTGACCCACTCGACGGTCTTTTTCAATCCACCGAAAGTGTAAAAGTGGAACGCCGAGATGCCGAACGGAGACGCGGAGGTGTCGCCATTAGGCGCGGCGGCGATGAGTTCGCGGATCACTGGCTCGGGGTCGCGCTCGGAAAGTAAACGCCCGAAGGATGAGGACTTGGTGAGCGCCTTGATCGAATTTCCCACGCCGCAGTGCAGTGCGTACTTCGTGAGAGTGGCTATGCCAGCGGGGCCGGCGAGGCCAATGCGCACCGGGAGATCGACTCCCATGGCGCGGATGCGCTTGAGCCACGCGGCGATCGGCTCGCCTTCAAACACAAACTGCGTGACCACCTGAACCTGCAGGCCGATTTCGCGTGCATAGTTCATTTTCGCGATCATCGATTCGCCAAGCACTTTTTCGGAAATCGCCGGGTGGCCCTCGGGAAATCCGCCGATCCCTACGCGCATGATCTTGTGCTTTTGCAGTAATCCGGACTGCATCACTTGCAGGGTCGCGTCGTAGGGACCGAGAGGTTTATCGCGCTCGCCGCCGACGAGGAGCACGCGATCCACTCCTTCGGCGGCGAGGCGCCCGAAAAGATCGTCGAGCTGCGCGGTCCTTTCGACGTGGCGCGCACCAATGTGGGGCATCGGGAACAATCCGGCGCGGCGCAGAATGCCGGCGGGGGCGACGGCGCGGAACGGGTCTTCGCCAGGAATCCAGGTCAGATAGACCTCGGTACCCTTGTCGAGCCGCTCGACGGCCGAAGCTACGACTTTTTCGCTGGTCGGGCTGATTTCGACCGAATAGTTTTGCAACAGCGGTCCAATGCTGGGTGAGTCGACTGCGGGATCCGACATCTGTGCACCTCGATGAATTCGGTTTCTAGCCGTTACAGGCGCGCTCGATGCCGAACGGCAAAGGATACAGTTTGCGGAAGACGTCGCGCGGAGTCAAGCGACCGTGGAAGAGTGTGATGAGTCGGGCGGAAACCGCTGAAAGGCTCGTGCGCGGCACAAGAACGCTCGTTCGGGACGACTGCGCGATCCGCAGCGTGGAACGACCTCTGCAGCTAGCGGGTCTTCCAACCTGCTACGTTTAACTTGTTTTTCACACTTTCCTAAGAAAATAGCTCTGCGATGTGGTAATAGGCGTCACGGCGGATTCTGTAGACGGCAAGATGATTTGGAAACCGCCGGATATGGGCCACGTCTAATTATTGTTGAGGCCTCTAGGCGCGATTGGAACCTGATTCACGGTCCCCGACCAATCGCAGGACTCATCGAAAGCCCAGTCCCAGAAATTACCAGCCTCGCGGGTCTGAGGTGAAACTCCCATGGCACTCTATTTGATCAGTTGCGATCTCCGCAGTTACACCACGATGAACCAATATCGGGAGCTATTTGGGGCGCTTCACGCGCTGGGGGCGCAGCGCGTACTCCTGTCCGAATGGTTTGTCCGCTGCGATGAGACGTCCGTGGCGCTCAGGGATCGTTTGCAGGGCCTTGTCGATTCTCAAGACAGATTGTTGGTGTCTGAAGTTGCGGTCAACTGGGCTGGATACAACCTGTTCATCGATATGGACAGCGCCTAGAGGTTGGCTCGTACACAGGCAGATTGCAGAATTCGCTAACCTGAACGGCTAAAACCCCCGAGATTTCGCTTGTTTCCTTGGCTAGAGCCCTGCCCCGAAAAATACTGTTAGACCGCCGGATATTTCCGCAGGATGATCGGAGACGGCCGCGGCCGGTTACCTAGCGTCGGTCGAGGGCCGGGTGGCGGACGTCGCGGCCGGCGACAAAATAGATGACGTCTTCCGCAATGTTGGTAGCGTGATCGCCGATCCTCTCGATGTTTTTCGCGACGAGAACCAGCTCGAACGCCGAAAAAACGACCGATGAATTCTCCATCATGTAGGTAAGGAGTTCGCGGAAGAGCTGGTCGCGCAGGCGGTCCACCTGATCGTCGCGCTGCATCACGCTACGGGCCAGAGTCTGATCGCCTCGAACGAGCGCGTTGAGGCTGTCGCGCACCATGCCTTCGGCAAGCTCCGTCATGCGCGGGAGATCGACGTAGGGTTTTACTTGGGGATGGCGCAGGATGCGCATGGCGGAATGCGAGATATTGACGGCCTGGTCGCCGATGCGTTCAAGGTCCCCATTGATGCGCGCGACGGCGAGGAGAAACCGCAGGTCGGCGGCCATGGGCGCTTGGAGAGCCAACAGGCGCTGGACGCGGTCGTCGATTTCAATCTGCATCTCGTTGATGGCGTCTTCCTCGCTCAAGACGGCTTCGGCGAGCGCCTCGTCGGCATCGAGAACGGCGTGGACGGCCTGATGCACGGCGCGCTCCGCCAGGCTTCCCATCCAGAGCAAGCGCTGCTTCAGCTCTTCGAGGTCATGTTCAAAATGGCGTTCCATTGGGTGTTAACTCCTGCCAACATTCCTATTAATGTGTAATTTCCCCGAAATAAGTGCAACGTTCCACCAAACCAAAAGCGCGATCATCCGAACCGGCCGGTGATGTAAGCCTCGGTGCGGGGATCGGAGGGAGTGGTGAACAATTTCGACGTCTCGTTGTGCTCGATCAGTTTGCCGTCGAGCATGAAGGCGGTGAAATCGCTGGCGCGCGCGGCTTGCTGCATATTGTGGGTGACGATAACCATCGTGCAGCTATCCTTCAGCTGAAACATCAGTTCTTCGATCTTTGCCGTAGTGACGGGATCGAGCGCGGAGCAAGGCTCGTCGAGGAGCAGCACTTCAGGATCCACGGCAAGAGCACGCGCGATACAGAGGCGCTGCTGCTGTCCGCCGGAAAGCGCGAAAGCCGATTTGCGAAGATAGTCCTTCACCTCGTCCCACAGCGCGGAGCGGCGCAGGCTGTGCTCTACCAGATCGTCGAGCCGCCCCTGATAGCCGTTCAAGCGCAGGCCGTAAGCCACATTGTCGTAAATGGACTTCGGAAACGGATTGGGTCGCTGAAAAACCATTCCCACGCGGCGGCGGAGATTGACGACGTCTATTTTGCGAATGTCGTGACCGTCGAGCAGAATTTCGCCGTCGTAGTGGCTGTGGCGGATGGTGTCATTCATTCGGTTGAGGCTGCGCAGGAACGTCGATTTGCCACATCCGGACGGGCCAATGAGAGCTGTGATTTTATTTGCGGGAATTTTCAGATTGACGCCGTAGACGGCCTGGCGTGCCCCATAAAAGAAATCGAGCCCCGCGATATGAAAGCGCACCCCAGCCTCTTTGGTCGAGACCGGAGCGGAAACGCCCACGGTGCGCGCCTGGGGCGCAAGCCGCGCGGCCGCGGCATGGTGACCGGAAACGGGTGAGGCCATATCAGACACCTCGGGTAACTCCTCCGCGGCTCAGAGCGAGACGCGTACCGACATTAGCGATGAGAACCACAGCGAGCAAAACAAGTCCGGCGGCCCAAGCCTGGCGCTGCCAATCCCTGTAAGGCGAGATCGCATAGGTGTAGATCATCACCGGCAGCGATGAAATCGGCTGGTTCCAACCGGGACTCCAGAACTGATTTCCGAACGCCGTAAAAAGTAGAGGCGCGGTTTCGCCTGCCACGCGCGCCAACGCCAGCAACATCCCGGTGACGATGCCGCCCTTGGCGGCCGGCAAAACTACGGTCGCGATTGTCTTCCACTTGCTCGCGCCCAGAGCCATAGCGCCTTCGCGCAAACTGGTGGGAATCGAGCGCAGGAATTCCTCGGTGCTGCGCAGCGTGATCGGAATCACCATGAAACCCAGGGCAACGCCGCC
>JASHRI010000086.1 GCA_030037435.1 Candidatus Acidiferrales bacterium
TCGCATGAAGCCTATCTCGAGGCGCTAGTTGAGCCGATGCGGGAGGAATATGAAGCCATCGTCGCTGCGGGATTCGTCCTTCAGGTCGATTGCCCCGATCTCGCGATGGCCCGCCACACGGGATTTCAGGATCTCACCGAAAAGGAATTTCTCGCTCGCGCCGAACAGCACGTTGAGGCGCTCAATGAAGCGCTCGCCAACATCCCGGCTGATTCAGTGCGTATGCACATCTGCTGGGGAAACTACGAAGGACCGCACGATCACGATATCGCGCTCGAAAAGGTGATTGGCACGGTGTTGAAAGCTAAACCGCGCGCGATTCTGTTCGAATCCGCGAATCCGCGGCACGAGCACGAATGGACCGTCTGGCGCGACGCCCAAATTCCGGCCGATAAAATTCTCGTCCCGGGACTTCTCGACACGTGCAGTGCTTACGTCGAGCATCCCGAACTCGTTGCTCAGCGCATTTGCCGCTTCGCGGACATCGTGGGACGCGAACGCGTCCTCGCCGGCACCGACTGCGGCTTCGGCACCTTCGCAGGCACGGGAAAACTCGATCCGGAAATGGCCTTCAAGAAACTGCGCTCGCTGGTTGAGGGCGCGCGCATCGCCTCCTCGCGTCTGTGGAATCGCTCGCCTGCCCAACGCACCGCATCAGGAATGGATCAGTGAAGAAAGGAAGGATTTCTTGCAAAAGGGCTGCGCTGTTGTTGCTCGCCGCATCGCTACTTGCATTTGCGACAGGCTGCGGCAGAGATCCGTCCAAAGAAACGGACGCGCAGCTTGGGCTCAACGCTCAGCAGTCTGCCGGCCGCCAAATCTTTCAGGAGCGCTGCGCTGCCTGCCACTATGCCTACTCGTCTTCCGGTCTGAAGGGGCCGGGATTGAAAAAACTTTTCCGCAAAAAATTCCTACCGAGCGGCCTGCCCGCAAACGACCGATTCGTCGAGCAAACCGTCGTGAGCGGGCGCGGAATGATGCCCGCGCAAGGCGATGCGCTCTCCCAGCAGCGGCTCGACGACTTAATGTCCTACCTTCACACCCTGTGACGCAGACGGGAATCCTCGCTGACACAAGAAGAAACGATGAAGTCAAATAGAACGACTAAAGGAGAAAGCTGATACATCTGAGACAGGAAAACGTGGCGCTACATGCTGCTGATTTGGACCAGGTCGCGAGGGTTCGCTGTTCCTCGGCGCGCCAGCATCCCTGCGGTGACGATGCCGGTGCGCACAAAGGATTTTTCGCAATCCGCCGACGACGGCCCGCGCATGTTGCCTTCCATGTACGCGAGTCCCGGGCATCGGGTGCACGTGCCGAGATGCGAGCACGACGAGCACGTCGGCAAGTCTTTCCCGCGAATCGACCGCACCTCGAGCATTTGAGGAGATCGTTCCCAGATATCGATGAATTTTTCGCCGCGAAGATTTCCGCACGGCAACGGAAACTGGACGCACGGAAACACGTCGGCGTACGGCGAAACGTAGCAGGCGGTGTGCCCGGCGCTGCACGGATAGCCTTCGCGAATCCCATCGTCGACCGGCGGGGGCGGAGCGCAAAATGTCTCGACATCTCCGACCAAATCCGAATTGCGAAAAATAGAATGCAGTTCGCTGGTCGGGACACGGAGTCGAAGTATGTCCGTGTTGCCGTTCATCATTGGAGTGACGGTCGGATCGATCCTGTAGTTGGCACCCACCTCGGCGGCCAGCGCGCGAACGCCTTCGCCATCCGCAAGGTTCGAGCGCATCAACACATTTGCCAAAGTGACCTTCATTCCGTGCTTCCGGAGCAGGCGAATCCCCGCGAGCGAACGGCGAAGTGAACCGGGCAGCTTGGTGACGGAGTCGTGCACTTCGGACCGGTGCGAATAGATGCTGATCTGCACCTGTTCCACGCCGAGTTCGCGCAGCCGGATCGCTTCCTTTTCGCGGATCAAAACCGCGTTGGTCTTGAGCTTGACATTGAAGCCAAGTTCTCGCGCGCGCCCGATGATTTCCATGCAATCGCGCCGCACGAGAGGCTCGCCACCACTGATCGTGAGAAAAAAAACGCCAGCGCTCGCGAGCTGCTGAAGTACATCGTAGATTTCAGACGACGACATTTCGCCACGATCGTCGTGCTCAAGGTAGCAGTGCTCGCACCGCTCGTTGCAGCGGTAGGTGACGTCCAGATGAACGCTCAGCGGCACGCCGAGCCGCAGCGCTTTATTGTTCAGCTCTTGAACCAGGCTCATGCGCTCTCCGTAGCTTGCGGCGCGGCTGGAATCGGGCCGTCGAGAAGCTGCAAGATACCGTGCGACTTTAATTCTTCGGCGAAGGCTTCCGCGTCGCGCGACGCCGTTTCGGGATCGATATCGAATTCCTCGCAGATGTGCTCGCGAACAATCGCTGAGAGCGGCGTGCGTCCATCGGCGGCCTGCCAGATCACACTGGCGACCGGATTAAGACTGAACAAAGTGGAATCGGCGGCGGACATAATGATCACTTCACCGTCGAGCACTCTCGATGCGAGCTGCGTGCCGCGGAGCGGATATTTTTCGATCATCGCACCAGCTCCCAGGCTCGCGCGTCCGGCGTGAAGATGAGCTTGGCCACATGCACGTGGCGCACAAAATTCAAAACGGAATCGAAGACGTGGGTCACGAGCTCGCCGTCGTTGGCGAAGAAAAGCAAGTGGCGTAGAAGCGCGCGAGCGGCGGTGATTTCAGAAACGGCCTCAATCCGGTTCTCCGGCCCTTTCTCGAGCAGGAAAACGGTTTCAATTGGCGCGGAAACATTCGCGCCGATGCGGGCCAGCTCTCCAGCAAAGGGCGTGCCGTACGCGCGGTATCCATGTTCGTCGCGGCGGAAATACGAAATTTCGTCCGTCAGAACGGTCGCGTCTGGCGGCGCGAGGCGCGACATCGTCGTTTTCCCGGCACCGGATACCCCGGCAAACACGAAGGCGAGGCCATTGCGCACCGCGCTGGCCGCATGCAATAGGAACCCGCCCTCCGCGGCGAGCGCCAGCGAATGAGTGATGCGCAATACGGTGTCGAGCGAATAGGGATTGGCTGACTGCCGCACGACACCATGGCGCGAGCGAACGTCCCATTCGGCCTGAAAATCGCCGCGCTGAACAAACCAAGTGGAGCCGCGCGTGAAAGCAATTGCGTCATCATCGGAACCATGCGAAGCGGACCGCAGGTCGATATCAAACGTATATGCAGGCAGAGCGGCAGGATTTACAAAGCTCGAATAGCGCTGCTCGATCATTGAACGGAAATCGGCATCGCTGGAACGGAGAAGAATCGGAATACCACCGATATCGACCGTCACGCCCGCACGCACATCCGAACGATTGTTGGCGTCGAGTCCTCTTACTGCTGCGGACATGGCGAACATCAGAACGACTCCTGCGCAGATGGAGTGGCGCGACTTGCCGCGCGACGCGCGATTCGGGTGCGCAGCGAATGCATGCGCAACGTCGCGCTGACCAGCAAATCCGAATGCCGCATCGCCCAAGCCAGAGTGCGGCGCCACACGCTCTGCGTGCGGTTGACGTCTATCAATTTGCCGCCGCGCTCGACGGATATGACGCGCCCCAGGATTTCGGCGCCGTGAACCGGAGGATCTTCGGCGGGGAGCGCATCGCCACGAGCGATCAGGGTTCGTTCAGCGCAGTTATGCTCTACGCGGATCACGCGATGAGAGAAGAAGCGGCAATCGCGGGAGAAGAGGACCACATCTCCGGCCTGGAATTCGTCGACCGCTTGCCCGCGAACCTGGAGAATGTCGCCGGGGAAAATTGCGGGCAGCATGCTGGCGCCATACGCCGCAAATCGAAGGGAACCGAAGGACCGCGCGACCTCGGTTGCGAGATCCAGTGTCACGCTATCTCTGGTCACGGGCATCATGGGCGGTTAAGAGGCATTTGGATTAAAGTTGCACTGCTGCTGCGTTCCGGCTATCTTGCCGCAAACGAGCGCCATGGTCTCGAAAACTCTCTCGTAGCGGAAAGAGGGCTTCTGATAAGGCTTCTTGATCTTGATGCCAGCTTTCGGAGTCGCTGTTTTCATGTTTGACCTGCCCTATTCGAGCAAAAAGGCTGGGACCGGCGATGCAGGATCGTAGCAGCTTTGGACGCTCTTGCCACCCCCTAAAAGGATGTCGAGCCCCGGCTTCGGGATGCATTGAGGATTCGGAAAACTGCGTACTTTAGAAAAAAGAAGCGGTGAACGAAAGGTAAAAGCCTGTCGAGCGGTACGCTGGTCCGTATCCCACGTCGAATTGAGAATTACAACCGGCAGATCAGAAGGCCGTTTGATCTCCATACTCGCGATCGCTCCGAAACCGCTGTATCCAGCTTCGCGAGAGCCCCCAGCAGCTGGATCGAAGGCCCACGT
>JASHRI010000087.1 GCA_030037435.1 Candidatus Acidiferrales bacterium
CGCAGGGGACGCCCTCGCTGTTCGGCAATCCGTTCTTTCGCCGACCGGTGTATTTGATCACCGAGCATGGACAGGAAGCCGGCGGAGGATTTGACACGAAGTTGCTGGCACAGCCGATCACGTCGCTCGCAGAGCGATTTCCGCAATTTCGCGATCAGATGGCTCCGGCGCTTGCTTCCATTGATCAGGACCTCGACGCTGCGGCGAAATCGGTGCTCGCGCTGGACCGCGCGTCAGCTGCGCAATCGCTCGCCGCTGCGGGAAACCAGATCACCGCGCTTTGCCAGCAGGTTTCGGGCGCCGGCGGAGACGAGAGCGCGGCTGCGCTTTACGAACTCGATGGCGTGAAGAAGCGAATCGACGCGGCGCTTGAAGACGACGTCGCGCTGCCGATCGATACGCAGGCGGACAAACATGAACTCGTCGCGGGCGAGAATTTCACTGTCAACGTAAATTTCCTGGATAAGCCGGCGGTGCCGGTGAAATGGACCGTGGACACGTCAAGCCTGCGGCTGCCCGCGGGTTGGACCGCTACGCTCGGCGAGACAAAGCCGGGAAGCAACAGCTACAAATTCACCGTCACGATCCCCGCCGATGCCAGAACGCCAACTGCACCGGGTTACGCAATCCTGCCCTTTCCTCCGCCGCTCGTGAGCCTTGCGCTGCGCACCACAGTCGATGGCTACGAATTCACGATGGAGAAGCCCATTGAATCGTCCGAAGCCAAGACCACTGGCGTCGAGACGTATCCACTCGAACTGGTGCCCGCGGTTACGTTGACCGTCGAGCCGGCTGAAGTAATGCTCCCGGTGAAGCACGACTCGGCTCCCGTAGAACTGCTGGCGCGCGTGCGCTATCACGGCACGAAGCCTGTTACAGTCAGCGCGGGGCTCGATGCTCCGCAGGGTTGGACCGTTGCGCCGATTGCGCCGCTCGCATTTTCAGGCCCAGGAGAGCAGCTGATTCGCTACACGGTGAAGGCGCCGGCTAAAGTCGACCTTGGCGCTTACATGTTGCATCCTTACGCGCAACTCGACGCGGAGACATTCCGCACCTCGCTCGAGCCGATTCCCACTCTGCCCACACGGAACTGGAGCGAGCCGAGCGACGCAAATGTCCACGTGCTCGACCTGACGGTTCCCCCAGGCTTGCATGTGGGATATATCGCTGGTGACAACGACGTGGTGCCGGAATCGCTGCGCCGAATCGGCATCCGGGTGGACATGCTGGATGAAGTGGCACTGGCGTTTGGGGACTTGAGCCAATATGACGCAATCCTCGTGGGCATTCGCGCGTACGAGTTGCGGCCCGACGTTGCCGCCGAAAATCCGCGCTTGCTCGACTACGTGAAAAACGGCGGAACACTCGTGGTCGAATATGAGCGCGACTTTGCCTGGAACAGGCTGCTGCCTGCGCCGTTCAAAGCAGAAATGGCGCAGCAGGCTGCGAGAGTGACCGATCCGAATTCGCCGGTGCATTTTCTGGCGCCGGAGAATCCTTTGCTCAACACACCGAACAAAATCACCATGGCCGATTTTCAGGGCTGGGTCCAGGAGCGCGGCCTGTATTTCTGGAGCACGTGGGATTCGCGCTATCAGGCCGTACTTGGGCTCACCGATCCGGGCGAGAAAGAAGCAACGGGCAGCTTAGTCTACGCGCGCGACGGCAAGGGCGTGTACATCTACACCGGCCTTTCATTCTTCCGCGAGCTGCCAGCCGGAGTGCCCGGCGCCTACCGGCTCTTCGTGAACCTGCTGAGCCAGACGCGGCATGAGACGCGCAGACAATAGCTCCGGTCGCTGTCTGCGCAACTTCACTCGATCCATTTCGCTCCGCGAATTTCGCTTCGTGCTATCCTTCGAGTCGATCCACGAGGGGGAAAGCGAATGGGGAAGATTTCGACGGGCATCGCCCGGAATTTCGCGAGTTTTGGCGTCCGCTGCGGCGCATCTGTCCTTGCGATCGTCTTGCTGCTTGCCTGCGCATCGACCGCCTGGGGACAAAAGAGCAAGAAAAACAAAACGGACAACTCCAACGCAAGTGACCAGACGCTACCCGCGCTTACGCTCTCTCCCTCCGACCAGATAGACCGCGACATCGGCGAAATGCTTGGCGCATTTCAGATCGGCGACGTCGACACTATGCACAAGTATTATTCCGACGACGCCACCTTCGTCAGTGGCGACTACGAGCCGCCCGTCGTCGGGTGGACCAACTATGCAGCGCTCTACAAACGCGAATGGTCGGCGTTCCAGGGGATGCAGCTAATTCGCAAAAATACCTACGTCTTCACGCACGGGGATGTTGCTTGGGCTTCCTATCAGTGGGAATTCGATTCAACGGTTAACAACCAGCCCTACCAGGCGCGCGGCCAGACGACACTCGTGTTCACTAAGACAGGTAACAGCTGGCTGATCGTGCACAATCACACGTCGCAAATCTGTCAGGTATGCCCCACTGCGCAGCCTTCGCAGCAGCTCGATCACCAGCAGATCGCTCCCGGTGTGCCGACGAACGCTCCTGCAGCGCCCGCCCCAAAACCATAGGGCGCACGACGCGAACTAAAAGCTCTTATATCCCTGCCACAGCCACATTCCGGCCACGGTTACCAGCAACGCGCCGGAAATTATGATCAAAGCTGTGATCGGAGTACTCAGGCGTTCGATGCGCGCCACGATTGCGCGCTGCTCGCTGGCTACTATCGTATTGCTCGCGTCGAGGAAAATCTGGTCTTCTTCGCGTGTCGAAAGTGTGCTGCGATAAATCAGCACGCAAATCAACACGCCGGTGACCACACCCCAAGCCACGAGCAACATCTCAAGCATTCCCATGGCTACCTCCCCCTGCCCGCACGCATGAGCTGGACCGGTGGATGAAGAAACCGCAGTAGCGGGCTCTCAGGGTCGCTTTGGCCGACGATTATATCACTCTTGGCTATAGGGGGATGTGCTGATCGAGCCCGACATGCCCGGGCACAAAAGGACCGGCGAAGAAACGCTGCGAGACTTACTGGTGAAGCTGCGTCAGGACCCGTAACGCTCGTCGGGGAACTTCACGTCCCAGAAATTCTGCGCGGGATACAGAATTTCGACGCCCAGTTCGAACACGTCCTTCTCTCGCGGGCTCTTCACCGAGATCACCCGGAATTCACGCGATTCACGCGACGCTTCGTGCTGCACTTCGATTCTTGAGCCGACGTCCGGCAGGAAAGGCGCGCGGAGCAGCGCTCCATAGCGGCTGACAGAAACAGCCTCGGCGGCGGCGTTTTGCACTTCGCCATTGTCTTTGCTGCGGAAAACTTTCACCGGAATGCGGATTGGAACGCGACTCGACCGGCGGCGTTCCAACATCGCGCGGGCAGATGCCATGACAATATCCTCCTGAGCCCCCGGACCACCCCAGCGACTACGGTAGGCCGATCGTTGCTCCAGGTCAATGGTACTCTGCAAGGCGTGCTTCGTTGACAAACCTCAGACTGCCCGGCAATATGGGGATCAGCCGCGCATGCGGCCCCGTTGCACCGTGCCCAAGTGGCGGAACTGGCAGACGCGCTAGCTTCAGGAGCTAGTGGCCGCAAGGTCGTGGAGGTTCGAGTCCTCTCTTGGGCACCACATCTCAGATCTAGCATCCCCAGCTAGCGATTACGACTGCGGACACAGCGAGCTGGCCGGAAAACTGACCAAGCTTCGCGGCACCGGTTTCTTTGAAGTGGCCCGAAAGGGCTTTCGCATTGGTTTCACCACCTTTTTGTGCGAGAGGCATTCGACGCTTCAACTGTGTCAAAATCGGCGGCCATGGATCTTGCGCAAATACGGCGGCTGGTAATAGTAGCCATGTTCTCCGACGACGAATTGCTCGCTCGCTTAACCTTAAAAGGCGGTAACGCACTTAACCTTGTGTATCGCGTGGGTTCTCGGGTGTCTGTGGATGTGGACCTCTCGCTCGAAGCAGATTTTCCCGACCTCAAGGACGCAGAGCGAAGGATTTTTGAAGCGCTGAAGGTTCGCTTTAGCGAAGTGGGACTTACCGTGTTCGATCAGACGATGGTATCCCGTCCCTTAATCCAAAAAGCAGGCCGTGAAAAGTTCGGGGGATATGAAATCACGTTCAAATTGATGGGATCTGAGAAATACCACCGGCTTAGTGATAGTGCTCGGCGTCAGAGAGAAAGCATTGTTGTGGGTCCACTTAATCAACGATCATTTAGAGTCCAAATCAGCACCTATGAGTATTGTTCCGGAAAGCGCGAGATCGAACTCGACGATTACACGATCAGCGTCTATACGCCAGAAATGTTGGCCATAGAAAAACTACGGGCGATCTGCCAACAAATGCCCAACTATCTCCTCCGCCGCAATCAGACGCCACGGGCGCGGGACTTTTATGATATCCATTCCGTGATTTCGGCTACGCAAATCGATCTTGTAACACCTACGAATCTCCAACTTGCGCGCGATATATTTGCGGCTAAAGAGGTACCCTTGCAATTAATTTCTAAAATATGCGAACAGCGGGAGTTTCACAGACAAGACTGGCCAGCGGTTGAGGTTAGCGTTTCGGGTAAGCTCCGTGATTTTGATTTTTATTTCGATTTTGTCGTTGAGCACGCCCAGCTCTTAAAGGCCCTTTGGGAAGAATAACCGCCACGATTGATCGTAATCGCGGTCATGAATATCATGAGCCAAGTAGAAATCGAAGTCTTGGGGTAGCCTCTTGATTCTCTCCCAGCGTTCTCGCTCGTAACCAGCTCGCTGAAGATAGAAGCCGATGGCCTGATGATATGGATAAACGTAATCAAGTTTCTTTAAGCTCGCCAGCAAGGTGTTTGTAGACATACGATCCTTGGCGGATCGGAACGCTTGCAACACCTGGTAGACGCCGCCCGCATAGTCAGGTCGAACCGCAATATCAATAAGTGTTCTTTCGATACCTGTTACGAGAAGAGGTTCCCCAAGCGGGCTCGCCATCGGTATCACGCCGAGGCGACTGGTATTCTTTCCACTAAGTAGAACAATTTGCCATCCTTCATGAGTGAAGATGTATTTCGACCTGCGCTGCTTGTGGGAAAAGGCACGATCAATACCCAACTGGCTCAAAGTTCCATCCTGAGCTTTCTGGCTTTGTTCGCGGTTTACGTAAACGGTTTTGGGAATCTGATCTGTCAGCCCCTGTAGAAACAGAGCACTCGCATGAGATAAGTAAGCGCCACTTCGTATCGAAAGCCCTAGGTGGTAGGCCGAAACCTCTCCCCATGCAAAGCGAATAATTGGCCGATACAGGTCGCAT
>JASHRI010000088.1 GCA_030037435.1 Candidatus Acidiferrales bacterium
GAAGCGCTTCCAGTTGGTTGCGACGGCTCGAAAATATTCAGCCCAACTCTTTTGCGCGGCAGCGGTCGATTTCCACGCCTCGCTTTCCTTCACTCGGACGCGAATGAAAAGCACGAGAAGCGCTGGCAAGCCGCCGATAAAAAACATTGGCCGCCAACCCCAGTGTGGGAATACGGTCCAGAACGCGATGGCAGCGAGCAGATTGCCCAGAGCGTATCCTTCTTGGAGAACTCCGGAAAGGACTCCGCGCCATTTGACGGGCACCGATTCCATCGCTAGCGACGCGCCCACGCCCCATTCGCCGCCCATTCCGATGCCGTAGAGCAGGCGGAGGATCAGGAATGTGTTGTACGTGGGCGCGAGGCCCGACAGAACCTCGATAATGGAATAAAAGATCACGTTCAGCATCAGAGGCAGGCGGCGGCCGTAGCGGTCGGCCATCAGGCCGAAAAGGATGGCTCCGACGGGACGCATGATCAGGCTCGCAGTAAGTGTCCACGTCATCTGCGTGACAGATTTGTGAAATTCGGCGCCGATTTCGGTGAGCACGTAGGTGAGGATGAAGAAGTCGAATGCGTCGAGCGTCCAACCAAGGAAGCTGGCGATCAGGGCATTGCGGGAATTGGCGCGCTCATCGACCGAGGCGGCGATCATTTGGACTTGGCCGCGAGATTTGCGGCGCGCTCGGGATCGACCACAGCATCGGCAACGCGAGCGACCTGGACCATCTCGGCGACGTCGTGCACGCGGACCATGTGCGCGCCGCCCAGAATCGCGGCGGCCACAGTGGCGGCGGTACCCCAGACGCGCTCGTTTTGCGGCGCATTGCCAAGCACGCGGCCGATGAAGGATTTGCGCGAAGCGCCGACGAGAAGCGGGAAGCCCAGGCGCGCAATTTCGGGCAGGCGGGCAAGCAACTCGTAGCTTTGCGCCACGCTCTTCCCGAAACCGAGTCCTGGATCGAGAACGATCTGGGATTTCGGGACGCCGGCCCGGCGCGCAACGCCGAGCGAGCGGCGCAGAGCCGCCGTGACATCACGCAGAATGTTTCGCGCGAACGGGCCCTTCTGCATGGTGCGCGGCTCGCCACGCATGTGCATCAAGATAAGCGGAAGCTTGCTGCGGCGCGCCACTTCCGCGAGGCGCGGGTCAACGCGCAAGCCGGTCACGTCGTTCAAGATTTCAGCGCCGACATCGGCGGCGGCTTCTGCTACCTGCGATTTGCTAGTGTCGATTGAGATGGGGATTTTCAGGCGGCCGCGCAGTTTTTTGAGCACGGGAAGAACGCGGCGCAGCTCTTCGTCGGTGGAGACGCCTTCGGAGCCCGGACGCGTGGATTCGCCACCGATGTCGATCAGGTCGGCGCCAGCGCGTTCAATTTCGAGGGCACGCGCGACGGCTGCATCGGGATCTTGAAAAAGTCCGCCGTCGGAAAAACTGTCGGGCGTGATATTGAGAATACCCATCACAAGCGTGCGCTCGCCGAGGACGAGAGTGCGCGAGGGTAGCCGCAGGTGGAATTTCCGCCGCCGAAACATGGACGGCTATTGAATCATGATTCGTGACAAAACAGTAAGTGGATCGGAACTCCTGATGTCGAAAGTAGCCTTAAATTCAACTTACTGGGATCGCCACTGACGGAACACCTGATTTCATGCGAACTTCGAAAGAGGTGCCTTTGGCCGCGAGCGCTGCATAGCTTTGCCGAGCCATGCGCCCATAGTTCATCAGACAGCATAGCAGCGTGGGCGAATCTCACGAAAGCAGCTACGAATAAGCGCTACTGTGCAGCAGGAACGTAGTAGGCGGCGCGGTTGGAAACGCGGGCGCCGGGCTGGTCGACCACTTCCACGCGCAGCGAATGCCAACCGAGTTGCGCGGAGGCGCCGGTCGCACCGCGCTCGGGATAAAAGCCGAGCGTGTATTCGGCGCGAATCTTTTCGGCGATTTGGCGAAACGTGTCAGCGGCAGTGGCCGTTTCGTTGAGGAAGTAGAGCTGGCCTCCTGCTCGACGCACGAGTTCGGCGAGATAAAGCGTGTAGGGCGGGATGCCCAGGCGTCGCGCGGCGGGCGTAACGAGTGTAGCGCGCGCATGGGCGTCGAGCCACGACGCAGTCATGATCTTTGGGCGATTTTCGGTGGAGACGGCGAAGAGCTGAATGTCCTGCGCGGCAAGCAGACGAACCACGTCGTCGAAAGTAAGGCGATTGGCTGGCCTGCCCGGTTGCGGAGACTCGCTGTCAGGATCGAGTGTGAGGCCGAGGCCGCTATCCTGCCCGTCCGTGAGTAGAACGATGGCCTTGCGGCCAGTGCGCCCTGGAAAAAGCTGCCGGGCCGTAAGGTACACGGCTTCGTAGATATTCGAGCCCCCTGTATCAGCCAGGAGTGCGCGCACGTCGATGCGTGCCACGGCGCGGCGGGTCAATTCGGGAACGTCGGAAAAACCAAGCTGAAGATAGGTGTGCGCGGCGAAGTCGACGACAGCGGCCTGGTCGAGCGGCGCGAGCGCGTCGACCAGCGCATCGGCGGCGCGTTTCATTTCGTCGGAGTCGCGCAGCACGCTCGGGCTGGCGTCGATCACGAGAGCGACGCTGGCAGGCTGCGCCGACGCGTCGAAATAGGCGATAGGCTGTTCTGCGTCATCGTCGAAGATGCGAAAATCTTCGCGACGCAGACCCGGCACGGCGGAGCCATCGGCCGTCGAGACGACGCAGGTGACGGGAACCATTTGCGTAACCACCTGCATCGCGTGCGGGCCAGGCGGCGCGGCGGCGCCATTGCTATTTGCCGCGCTACCCGCCGGTACCACTCGTAGCTCGCCGGTAACGGCGTCGCGTTGCCAAACGATTCCTCGATCAAGCTGGCGCTGTCGAGGTAGGCGCGACGGCGACGCGTGATTCGTTTGTGATTGCGACTGAGGTGCGGCGGCGGACAGGCCGGCGGCGAGAACAAACGCAATGGCCGAGAGCGCCAGGAACGAAGCGCGCATCGGAGGATCAGTCGAGGTCGAGATCGCGCAGCGGCTTTTCGATAGGCGCGTCCTTGGCCTTCTTCAGCCCTTCGGCGAACTTCCGCGACAGCACATCTTCCTTCGATTTTTCGGCCTCAACCGATGCTCGGAACTTCGCCTCGACGGACTCGTCGTGCTCGCGCAGCAGGCGCGCGGTGTCGTCCAGGTCAATCGACGGGGGCCGCACCGGCACCGTATGCGCCAGCACAACTCCCAGCGCGCGGTCCACCGTGAGCTTCGCGTGGCAGCACGGGCAGTCCAATTCGAAAGTGTCTTCGGAACGCTTCGCCATCCCCGTATTCTACGCCAATTTGAGGGCATTGGAACTGTGGGCTGACGTCGCGCCGGCGGCGATGCGGGCGGAGAAATGTTGCGAATTGGAACACAGCGCGCGGGGTTAGAGCGCTGTTAAAGTACTGGTCCCACCAGCCGATACGTCTCAGGGGCGATGTCCGATCTCCGCGGCATATCCATTCCAAGAGTGGACGTCGCGATCAGCCCTGCTCTCTATTTCTCGTACTGAAAGTTGGCTCTGAGTTTCGCTAAGTCAGTCTGGAGACAATCTCGATGACTTCCAAGATTTCAAACGCCCTCACAATCGCAGCGCCCGCGCCGAACGCGAAGCACCCCATCGGCTCGGCTGCCGATCGGCGAACGCGCTGGCGCGCGAAACTGGTGGGTCGTGTCCATGTACGCGGCGGAATTGGAACGCTCGACCTATTTGAGGACGTAGGAAAAAGCATCGACGTCTCGCGCGATGGCCTGCTGTGGTCCACATCGCGCGGAGGATATTGGGTGGGTCAGGTTCTCGAAGTGACGTTTCCCTATTGGACCGCGCCGACAGCGATTAACCGCGGGCGCAGGGCTCGAGTGGTGCGCAATATTCTGCTCCCGGACTTCAACTATGCGGTCGCAGTGCAATTCGAAGACGTGAAGGCCGAAGGCGAGCCGCACCTGGTGGGGTCAAAGGACTCGAAGCATGTGCGCGTTCTGGGTGTGGAGTCCGACGCCAGCATGGCGCGCGCCATGCGCGACCTGCTTGAACAGGAGGGCTACAAGGTCGTTATCGTCTCGACCGCCGAACA
>JASHRI010000089.1 GCA_030037435.1 Candidatus Acidiferrales bacterium
ATCGTTGCCGGGAAGGCAAACTCCTTTGCCAGGGACATTCAACCACAACCCAGACGATCCCACAAGGCAGTTCCCGGACGCGGACTCTGCTGTGTGTGGCATCCAAGCTCCCCTCCTAATGAAGGACTGCGATGTCGAGACAACCGATCCTTAGTTGGTTACCAAGAACAGGCTATTGAGAAAGGTCTGAATGGGCACCACCGACTTGTTTGGTCTCACACTGGCCATCCGCGTCGAATATCTGACGATATAAGTCTTCGCCGTAACTCGTTTCCAACGGCTCGCCCTGGAGCAATCTGAAGGTTCGCGCTCCATCCGGCGTGCGTTCCGCCCGCAGGAACAGCGAATCCTCAGCTCTTCTATCGAACAAGTGTCGCGCGAATTCATAAAGATGCGTCACGTAACAAACCCGGATCCGTTTCTCGATCAGCGCGCGAACAATCTGTCTTGCGATTTCCGATCCTTCGCGCTCATTTGTCGCGGCAAACGACTCGTTGAAAAGCACCATCGAGTTGGGCGTGACGTGACCGACGATCTCGTTCATTCGAGCCATTTCCTCATCAAATTTTCCACTTCTCATTGATGCATCCTCTTCTCGCTTGTAATGCGTGAACAAGGCAGGGCAAATCTCGGCCTCAAACGCCTCGGCCCCCACAAACATGCCGCATTGCATCATTAGCTGCGTCAAGCCGATGCTACGCAGAAAAGTTGATTTCCCGCCTTGATTGGCGCCCGTGATGATGATGAGGCTCTTACCGTTTGCGTCGGCTGTATTGCCTACCACGCGGTGCTCTGTGTGAAGCGACAGGCAAACATCGTAGAGGTTGCTGAAATGGAGGATCCGTTGCCCAGCAGACGCGACCGTGGGGAAACACACTGGCTCACCCTTGGCTGCCAGTCGGCGGTGCAGATTCAGACAGCCAATATAGAAACCTAATTCCATACGGAGGGCCTTGAAAAAGTTCAATACATGATCGGCAGATTGGGTGAGCGTAATCGCCACGCGGCTGATTCCTCGCGTCCGCATCGCCGATACGATTCTTGCACCCGCTTCGTCGCGCTCGTGTAAGTGAAACGTGTAACCAGGGGGTCCCTCGCTCAGAATTCGCTCGAACCACTTCTGCTTCTTCCTCGGCGCTTCGCGTAGCACGAGCTGGGTGCTTTCGTTAAAGCTGCCCAGTTCGGCGCTTAGCGAAATGCCTTTCGGGAACTTCGCTATCGCCAAGTGATCCTGGATGCTTGCCAAATAGTCGTCAGACAGTTCCTTTTTGAGCATGACAAACAGCGCTGTGAACCCAGCCGACTTGAATCGGTCCGCATCCACTTCGGCAATGCCCCGCAGCCTTTGGAGCATGCCCACGAGCATCTCCAACAGGTCAGTGGAGTTGTACAGCATCGACGATGGGTAGCGGCTGCTTATGCCCCAGCCGTGTCTCCTGGTTCGCTCGATCGTCTCGAAGGCGAGATTATAGAGCCCCACGATCACCGCCGGGTTGTGCAGGCAGTCCTTCAGGATCTCTTGTCGATACAGGATCGTGGCTTCGTCATTCTGGAGACCGCAGAGAAGTGCCTTACGCACCGCCCCAAACAGAAACTCATTGTCGCCCGCCATAGAGCGGATCAGTGTTTCCAGTTCCAGATCTTGAACGATGGCCCGTTCACAGGGCGGCAATTCCTGACGCCAGTCGAAGTCTCTGTCGCGGTAGAGCACGTGAGGAGGTATTTCATCCACGTGAAAATCCTGGGTCGGATGCATCAATAGAACTCTCACGCCTTGATTCTCTCCTTCAACCAGCCGTACGTGACGCGATGTCTCTCGGCGATGGCAAGCGCATACGCCAGTCCGTCTGCGGGCCGTCGTGCCAATTTGTAGGTACGAACCGCCGGATTGCTGGGATCGACCGTGCTGACTATGCTGACTGTCTTTTCATTGAACGAGGCCAATTCATCCAGGAACGTCACCCAGACACACAGCGCGTCCAACGCAGATATTTTCGCCATAATCTTCTTGCTCAGATACACGGCATCCTTGAGCGTTGTGGATGAGAACATCTCGTTCATGACGATCACGCTATTCGGCGTTGCCTCATCGAGGATCTGGTGGATTCGAACTAGATCGTCCTGCAATTTCCCACGGAGATTCGTAATATCCTCTTCCCGCTCGAAGTGCGTGAAGAGCCGATCGAAAAGAAAAAGTCGAGCTTCCTCGCCAGGAACTGGGCACCCCAGGCTGGCGAGATAATGCAACTGACCCAGCATGCGCGCGAATGTTGTCTTGCCGCCTTGGTTTGGCCCGGAGACAACGACAATGCGTTCCGAACCCGACAGAAAAAAGTCGTTGCAGACGACTTTGGCTTTTTCGTCGATTAGCTTAAACGCTAGCGCCAAATCAAAGCAGCTCCTGGCTCCGATCTCCTTCGGCATTGGCGAAACCCGCGGTTCGCACAAACTGAGGCCGGCGTCGCGAAGCTTTTTGATATGGGTAAGGTAAGCAACGTAAAACTGAATCTCGCGATCGAACTCCGAAATCTTTTGGTCAAGATACGTTTGCTGCCCTGCACAAAAGACTTCTAAAGCTCGGAAGGTATCTGGATTGAGCAGAGCCACCCGATCTTGTATCTGCGACTCGATGTGGTTCATGCCCTCCCATTTCGGGACTTCGACGGGGTGGTTGTTGGCCGCGCCCAGCCGAAACTTATCGAAAGTTTCCTCGACGACAGCACTGTAATCACTTTCGCCGTCGAAGCCATGAATTGTGATACTCCCGTCCTTCAGCAGCAGGGAGTATCGGATGCCAGATAGTTCTGACGTCAGTTTTTTCATTCCCGCCGCGAGATTTTGGAAAGAGAATGACGCTATATAGTTGGCCATGTATTCGCGAAATGCGCACAGGCCTCGCGACTTCAAATCCAGCGTACGAAAGTCCTGCTGCAGACACTCAACGGCTTCACAGTAGATTTCCACGGCGCCCAAGAAACGGCGCTGCGCCGCGTATTTGTAGTAGTGGAATTGCTTCGCCTGCTCTAAATACTGGCGCATCCCGCGCATCTTTTCTGAGAACCCCTTGACCGCTTGCATAAGCGGTTTGCCTTCGAGATCCCGCATGATCTCTTGCCGGTAACTGATGGCGTCAGGGTCGTTGAGCGGCATGTAATAGAATTGCGCGAGTTCGTACTCTTCCCAGCCAGCCGTAACTCTTGCGACCACCTGATCGAGGTTCAGATCATGAAAAAAGGCGGGTGCTTGCGACTTGTCTAGGCCCGTTTCAAGGTACGGCCTCTCGAATAATATGCTGTGGAAGGTCATGTGACGAATTCAGCGACTAAGCAACCGTTCCCCCAATGCCCGCGCCAGGGGGAAAGGCATAAAAACACCTGCGAGTCCAACCGATCTTCGCTAGCTTTTAAGGGAGGGTATGCTGTGCTGAGGGGGGAAAGCAGGACCGCCAAAGACTCCCACGCAGCAAACGAACCCTCGTAGGAGTCATCTGCCCCCTTTTAGGGGCGATTTAGGGCGAACTCCAACACCCGCAAACTGATTATGCAAAGAGCCGAAAATCAAGTCAAACAGTAATGTGTTGAGTGACGATCGTCAACTCTGACCCGATCGGACGTGTAACGGGGAAAACCGGACATTTCCTTTTTCGATCAACGGCACGCCGGGGGCCACAGATAAGCATCGCGGTAGAGCGTCATCACTTCGGACGAATCGTTCAGCAGTTCCGGGCACCGATTTGTCCCATAGGCTACGCGTCGGCATCATCGCCGCCATTAAGCGGGCGATCCCCTACCTCCGGCGTTCCAGACGCTCCTCCCGAATCACGACCGGGTTTGCTCTCAAACCGGCTATTCCTCGCCTCCGCCAGCTCGATCGCCCGCTGCGTGGCCTCACGGAACAGGTTGCGATCGACGTCCCCAAGCGCGCGGAATCGCTCTTCAAAATCGGAACCGGGCGAACCGGTATCCAACATAGATTGACCGGCATGCGGCGCGTAGGCCCCCTGCTGCGGCCAGATGCCGCCGCCCTTCGCAATGATGAACGCGTCACCGACCCGGGCCTTCTGCATGCCGTCAATAATCGCGCGCAGGACGTCCACTGCCTTGTCCGTGGTCGGCAGCGGCAGCTTCAAATTCATTTCCGTTTCGACCATGCGCTCTATCCTCCCGGCCTGCATTACGAACGCCCATCGGTACAACTGCTCGGCCGTCAAATCACGGGTCGCCGCCTGGGCATCGTTCCACGCCTTTCGCCCCACCGCCCGCAGGAAGGGCGGCTCGACGACGCTCGGCTCGATCTTCGCGACGCGGTCGTCGACCTTCTCGGCAATCCAGGACCAGACAATCGCCCGAGGAAACGCAATCGGAACTCACCTGCTCCTTTGACCCTGCGCGACATATCTCAAAAACCCCAAACTCGTCGGTTATCCAGTGCTCTGCAAATCGGCGTATCTCACTAAGAGCCTGTGGCTTAGCTGTATGCAAAGATGTCCGCACTTTCGTTCCTCACGCTGGCGTCTGCCCTTGCAACCAGCGTTGTGCGTCTCGGACGACGTCGGGGATTCGGTCAAGATCGAGTGTCTTCCGCCACCCTCGCACTTGCTTGTTTAGAGGGGTCAGGTAAGTGCGGAGAGTATGGAAGGTGGCGTTTTGCAAACACCCCCGCTCCGGCTGTCGCAGCAGCCAGCGGGCGACAAACTAGGCGCTACGGCCCATTACCATCGGCTGGACAGCTGTGTAGAACTGCCCGCCCGGCAGAAGCCTCAGGCGAGAGATCGCCCACGCGGCCCAACTGTCTCGGTTATTCATATCTCAAAATCAAGAAACATGCCCTGGCCTGAGTACTCTCACAATCTCTATAACCTACTGAGTACCACTGACTTGCTGGGTACTGGCTGGACTCCATTAATCGCTGTCTGCAGCATCCCTGGGCGTCAATAATCCCGGAGGGGTTCACATGCCAGACGCGACTAGTTCGATTCGACAAGTAGCCCGTACGTATCACAAAACGCGGTTTATTGCGAGCCGAAAGGATTCGACAAACTTGGCTTCGCAACGCCATCGTAACGTCCGCGCGTGACTGAGCGCATCATGCACACCTGCACGTGTCTTTCGAGATCGGTCGGTCTGCATCTGGAAGGGCAGCCCCCGACCCTCCTTCGAAACATTCTTCGGGGGGAACCGCTTGTGGCATCTTCGGCGGACGGCATCCGAGGAAGTCAGCGGCGGCGAGAACGAGGCGGCTCAGGCTAAGCCGCCCCCATCGATGGGTCGCAGTTCGGGGCGGTAGAGCTGCGCGCGAAGCTTCCCCCAGGTCTCCGGGATTCCCACAGGAGTGAGGTTCAGGCTCCCGACAAAAGTCCCGACACTGAGCAAAATGATCGCCCAGGATTGCACCGCATAACCTCAACAGAAAGAATGGTGGGCTTCGACCTGATCCCCTTGGTGGCGCCACAATGATTCGCGTCCACAAAGACGAATCGTGGACACTTCCGAATTAGGCATAAAAGTGAGGAGTTGTATCTCAATCCCAAAGCACGGTCCTGACTCGAGCCGGTCAAAAATATGTCTAAATTCGGAACACCGCTTCGTAACCGCTTGAAACGACTGTATAGGTGCAAATTTGTCAGAACCAATTTCGTTCCTTCCGTCTATGTCGCGAACAAATCCGTTTTGATCACGGGCGCCAATCGGGGGAATCCGTCGAGCGCCGTCCAGCAAGCGCTCAAATGCAGAGCGAAGAGGGTATATACAGGCAGTCGGGGGCACGCTGCCGAGCCGCCGTACAATGAAGATAGCGGCCAGCAGACGTGCTTCTTCCATCGAAAAGTCGGATGGATTCGGTGCGCATTAGTGGTCAATGATCGATCGCCGGCTCAACCCAAGTGCCGTTTGAATCCGGGATGCGAGGTCATCCTGCGCCGTTGCCATCACCGTGCTTTCAGTTTCCTGGGGAGCGAAAGATTCATCGCGTCGTCCCACGGCACATCATAACGAGCGGGATCGCGGTTGAATGCCTCTTCCATCGGCGAAAAAGGAATAACCACCGTCGGCATAGTCACATTGGCTTGAGAAAGCCTTTGGGGATGTCGGAGGTGGAGCAGTTATGGTCACCGGCTGCTCGGCGGAAAGATCGCCCTGTCCGGTGCTCCTTCGCGCGGCCGACGGCAAGTTTATAGGCCAATTCGCAAAGCAATTGTCGCCGCCAAGAGACTAAGGGCAACGAATCCTGCAGCGATTCCATTTACCTCTGGCATGTGAGTTTGTGACGTAAATTGTGACACAACGTGCGTGTGTGGGCAGGAGATTGCATCGATATGCACCAATGACATAAAAGCCCGTAAACTTTGCTAGATCACGGTCTAACGTCGCCTTGCTGCCTATTGCTGCTTATCCCTGCTATTCTCATCTTCTAAATTGACACGGTGGAGGTCTGCGGTTCGAGCCCGCACGGGCCTACCATTCCTTTCCCGCACCTTGTTCCAGAGATCGACGCCCCTCAAAAGGCTGTTTCGCGAAGAGTGGAACGCGGCAACTTCACAGCAAAGCAACCGCAGGCAGGAATCAGCCGTTCAACCGCCTTCGGGAATGCCGTTTCGTCGTAGAATTGGGAACCAATTAAATGGAACGGAAAATTTTCTGGGCGAGCTTTGCGGTTCTTGGCCTGGCGGCAGACCTGTTTCTTCCGTTCTGGTGGGCCATCGGCGCAACGATTCCGATCATGATTTTCAGTTGGTGGCTGGCGTATCGCAGCAACTGGTTTTAGCGCCGGTATCTCTTGTCTTGTCCGCGGCCGGCGGCCCCGCGTGGGCGCATACTCGGCCGACGCCCGAAACGAAACGCGAAGTGAGGAGTAAAATCGGGCCAATGGGGCTATGATGGCGCCCCGGGCGGGACAGCCCTGGCATGGCGGCAGCAGCGAAGGAGGCAGCATGACGGTCATCAACGAAATCACCATCACCGATGCGGCGGTCGATCAGATGTCGGGCACGCCGAATCCGCGCTTTAAGCAAATCATGGCTGCCCTGGTGCGCCATCTGCATGAGTTCACGCGCGAGGTGGACCTGACGCCCGAAGAATGGCTCGGAGCGATTCGCTTTCTGACGGCCGTGGGACAGAAGTGCACACAGCACCGGCAGGAATTCATTTTGCTGTCGGACACGCTGGGGCTGAGCTCGCTGGTGAACGCGCTGCACGACAAGCGCGGCAGCGAATCGGCAACGAAGTCTAGTTTGCTCGGGCCGTTCTACCGGCAGGACGCGCCGATGATGAAGCTGGGCGACTCGATCATTTCGAAGAGTCCGGGGACGGAGGTCGTGTTCTACGGGCAGGTGACGGACGGCGAGGGAAAGGGCATTCCGAACGCGCTGGTGCAAGTGTGGGAGCCGGACGAAACCGGCAATTACGATTTGCAGAAGCACGATCCGTCGGTGATGGATTTGCGCGGATGTTTTCGCGCGGATGCCGAGGGACGATACTACTTTCGAGGGCTCTGCCCGACTGGTTACATGATTCCAATGGACGGCCCCGTGGGCGACATGATCCGCGCGCAGAAGCGCCACGGCTATCGTCCGGCGCATATCCATTTTGTGATCGGCGCGCCGGGATATCGCGAACTGGTGACGGCGCTTTATGTGGCAGGCGACGATCACATCGATTCCGACACGGTGTTTGGCGTGAGCGACTCGCTAATCATCTCGGTGAACAAGAACGACTCGCATTCTCCGCTGCCGAAATTGCCGAGCATCAAATATGACTTCCGGCTGGCGCAGCTCAGGGGCAAGGCGATGACGGGACGCGTGGGCGCCGATCCGGCTCAGCTGACGCAATCGGCACACTAGGGGCGCGGCAGCGAAGCAGAGGGATTGCGCGCAGGCGAAGCGTGCTCGCGAAAATTAGCCGCGGGCTGCGCGCGCTTGCAATTCCGCGCGGACCAGGCGAGCGCCGTCGGCCATCGCTTTCATCTTTCCGAAGGCAACATCCGCAGGCAAATACTTCAGGCCGCAATCGGGCGCGACGACGAGGCGCTCCGCGCTGACGAATGGCAGCGCGCGGCGAATTCGAGCGGCCACCGTTTCGGGAGTTTCCACCGCGTGCGTCGAAAGATCGAGCGTCCCCAGGATGATCGTTTTCGCAGGCAGCTTTGAGAGCACCGCGCAATCGAGGGAACACTGCGCCGTTTCGATCGAAATCTGCCGCACGGGGGAATCCGCCAGCTCCTCGAGAAATGAATAGGCAGCAGGGCGGCCCGCGACCAGCGCCGCGTAACCAAAGCAAATATGTAGCGCCGTGGTGCCCGTGATGCCGTCGAGAGCGCGCTTGAGAGCTGCGAGTCCATAGCGGCGAGCCTCGTCGGGGCGCGCTTCCATCCACGG
>JASHRI010000008.1 GCA_030037435.1 Candidatus Acidiferrales bacterium
CGCCAGCAGATCCTTCTTGCAGGCTTTCTTACCCTCAAGATTGTGCACAGAATAATTCTGCGCGATCAGCGTGTCGGTTTCAGGGCTCCAGATCGCGTAGTCGACTCCATTCAAAATCCCCACTAGTCGATCGGCACGACCGCGAATCACACCTTCCAAACCGCAGCCATATTCAGGTGTTTGTATCTCTTTCGCATAACGGCGGCTAACCGTAGTCAGATATTCTGCGAAAATCAGCCCGCCCTTCAGAAAATTGACCTTGCCGTAAAATTCCAGCGCATCCATGGTGAACAGATTCTGCGGCAGCCCGATTTTTGCCAGCGTGGCCTGAGGAAAAACTCCCTGATATGCCAGATTGTGAATCGTGAAAACAACGGGCAGTGACCGCGTCACCGGATCGCGCGCGTGCTGGGTGCGCAGCAGCACTGGCACCAGCGCCGCCTGCCAATCGTGACAATGAATTACATCCGGCAGCCAGACTCGCTTCGCGAATTCGATCGCCAGGCGCGAAAATCCCGCAAAACGTTCAGCGTTATCTGCAAAATCGCCGCGCTCGTCGCCATACATTTGCGGTCGGTCGAAGTATTCGGGATCGTCCGCGAAAAAATAGCGGACGCTGCCTGCGGGCGCGGCCTCGGCGATTGCGGGAAATCGCACTGTGTCGCCCATCGACACAGTGACGCTCGAGACCAGCGTCGAACGCGACTTATTGCCCCGATAACGAGGCAGGAATACCGCTACTTCGTGGCCCATTTCGCCGAGCGCCCGGGGCAGTGCCTCCACCACGTCCGCCAAGCCGCCTGTCTTCGAATACGGAAGCCCTTCCGAGGATACAAACAGGATTTTCATCGCCAATTAGCCGAAATAAAAACGGTAGCGGAGCCGAAGCAAGTCGTCAAGGCAATCCGCCAGCGCCGCTGACAATCTGCCCACATCGCAAAAGCTTCGCGCGTGCCGCTAAGCGACGCAGCCAGTCAGGCCCAAAACGAACCGGCGGGACGCGCTGAATCCGCGATCAAGGACCTGTGATACAGTTGGCCCGTTCTTGCCCGGAGCTTACAGTTGAACTGCAGATTCTCGTCGGCCCAAGGCGCGAAAATCACCACGAGTTACGGAGGGGCAAAGCAGATGCGATTTTTTCGATTGCTTTCGGTTCCCGTGATCATGTTCTTACCGGTCATGATGGTCGCCGCTCAAACTCAGACGGGACAGGCCAGACCGGCTCAGAAGCATTTGACCATGACGATAACGGGCTTCGCCGACGGATCCGACATTCCGTTGAAATTCACCCAGTCAGGTGACCAGACTTCACCAGAAATCACGTGGATCAACACGCCCGCAGGCACAGTCACCTTCCTTTTGCACATGCATGACATGGACTTTAGTCGCAACCACACGACCGACGACCAGCTTCATTGGCTTGTGTGGAATATTCCGGCCACGGAGACGGGATTGCCGGAAGGTGTTCCGAAGGGCGGTCAGCTGCAGGATGGAGCCTATCAAATCAGCGCGAGTGGACCGAGTTATCGAGGTCCAGGCGCGCCAGCCAGTTTCCCTCGGCACCATTACGTCTTCGAACTTTTTGCCTTGGACACGAAGATCGATGTCCAGCCAGGCACTGATCCGTTTGCAACTCGGGCAGACATAATGAAAGCGATTCAGGGACACATTCTTGAGAAGTCCGTATACGTCGGTCTTTTTCACCGTCCACAGTAGCCCTGGAAAAACGAAAATCCCCGTTCCAAGCAGCACTATAAGCACAATGAGGCTGCACGTGAACGGCGGTAACAGCCTGCGGCAACAACTGCACGTTACGAAGTGCAGGTGTCCCTGACCATATCGTCGCTCCAGGCGGTTTCTCTGGGAAGATGGAAGGCAATCTCACAAATATAAAACACTAGCCATGGCGAGATAATGGAACAACACCTCAAACAGAAACTCGCCACCCTGCTACGCGCCGCCGCTACGCAAACGGTTCCCGAGAGGGAGTTCTGGGCGCAGTTTAAGACTCTGGTTGACCCGGCAGGCGAGCCTGTCGCGGGCCTCGCATACGAATCTGCAACGCATTACTGGGGCAATTTTCATGAGCGAAACGTATTCCTAATTCGCGTCAAGCCCGACCGCTATCAACTGGTACAGGGTCAGAACGAACTCAATTTGATTGCGGACGCGTTGGACAATAACTGGCCTCTCTCCGAGTTGCAGCTGAAGTTGAAGGACGTGTAATGGCAGGCGCCGGCTCTCGATTTCACAACTAAGCACGCTCGGCAGCCCGCGATCAAGCAAACTCGAGGGTTAAGTATCTCGGTGTATCCTACATCGACGAAACGATCATCATCATTTGAGTCGGCCACTCGCCGGAAACGGCGAAGGGCCAGATGATCCTGCGCCTGTCCTAAGACAGTACATCGAGGGCGATCAATGACGGGAAAGAATTTGCGAGTCGTGATTTTCCTCCTTGCCTTGCTTTTTGCCTGCATAGGTGGATGGGCACTGATGTATCCATCTTCTAGCAACCCGAAGAACATCAAGTACGTCCTCTGGAAGGTTGGCCTCTACAGGGTGAATCTTGAAGTGGCGACTACCGCGATGATCGGCGACCCTGGCCGGGAGAAGCTAGTAGTTGGTAAGACGAAAGCGCAGCTTCGAGGTAGATTCGGCCGTCTCGTCACACTTGCGGAGGCTTCACCGTACCTCAGAGGCTGCTACCAGAACTCGTTCTGGAAAGAGAGGGACGTGATGTTCATCGGACAGAGTCCGTGGATGGTGGTCCTTGACGACGATAAGGCCACAAACCTGGTGCTGATTAAGGGGTGTTAAGTGGTCCGAACTCCGAGTGGTGCCTGCGGTACCGCTCGTTACTCAGGTGTTAGGCTACCGATTCTAAGAACTGCGATAATGCGGCATCGCTATTTACGGGGGGGACCCGATTGCGACCTACAGAGCCCAAAGAATTCGGCTGGAGTGCGCGACTGACGTTGGTGCTCGTGGGAATCCTGATAGGTCTCTACGGGTACGCTGAGATGAAACTCGGGAACTTGATCTGGACGAGTTGGGATGCCCAAAACGTGACGGCAGGTTTTGTCGTTTTTGTGGGATTCATCCTTGTGCTCATCGGGATTATCCCCTGGCGTCGCATTCAGTTTCGGTCGACCAATGCCCCTCAAAAGCGTCGTTATCGGGTACATCCCCGGTATTGGCGTTAATCGGAATCGCACTAAGAGCACTAAGAAATGATTCTCACCTCCCGAAGAGGTGTGCTGGCTCAGGCATCCTCGCGGAGGTGGTAGCTTGTCCACTGAGTAGCCGGGCTGTAGACTGTCGTGCATCCATGGGCAGTGAACATCGTTCGATTGCTTTCCGCTGGGTTCTGCCGGCCGCTCAATTGCTGCTCTGCGTCGGGATCCTGTGGCCTCTCCGAGGCGAACTCATCTCTTCAGTCCGATCATCAACTCATGCCTATGTTTTGCACGATGAGCCAGCGCAAGATCCTAAAGTCGACATTCGAGTACTTTACCCGAAACTATTGCCCGACTCCTCAAATCCTCACACTGTGGTAGAGGAGAGAGAGTACAGGGATAGATTTCTGAGACTCCGCCTTTGGGCACCGGCCTTACTAAATCTTCCGGCGGTGTGGCTGGAACTGCCACGCGCCATCGTGAGCCATGACAAGAACGAATGGGTACCCGTCGGTATGTCATTCCAGTATTGGCGAGCTTTGGCTTGGCCTGTCGTCGGAATCGGTGTGTGGTGGTTCGTCGGGCGCGGAGTCGAGGCGCTGATTTCCGCCTTTCGAGGTGTCGTGCGACCTGCAATCAGCTACGTCGAGACTGCGATCGCTGTGCTGTTCGCATTGTTGGGAGCGGTGATCTTCCTGGGTCCGCTCCTTGATCCGAGTTCCCTCAATGACGGAATCCTGCGGTACTTTTTCGTTCTAGCCGGTGCTATGTGGGTCCTTCTCGGAGCCGCAATTATACTGGCGCGACTGGCCCAATGGCGGATCAGGCGCCGATCAGCTGCGCGAGCGAACGGCGCTGCCGTCCCAGCGTAGTCACGTTCCCTCCTCTGGCTGCCCCGCTAACTCCTGGTTAGTCGGATAACCGGACATGCCCCCGCGCAGTACTCGACCTGTCCGACTAGCGCGTGACACGAGTCTCCCGAATTGACGCCGCGCAATCAACATCTCTGGCCCACGTCGCTATTTGTCGACCATTGGCGGGATTGCTACACTCGCGTCACGATGGCGCGGCAGCGAATGGGTCAACACTTCCTGGGTGATGCGGCTTGGCGCCAGCGCATTCTAGACACGCTGCCTCGCAGCTCGGACGACACTTGGCTCGAAATTGGCGCTGGCCACGGTGAAATGACGCGCCTGCTTGCGTCGCGCGGGCGACGCGTCATCGCAATCGAGGCTGACCGCCGG
>JASHRI010000090.1 GCA_030037435.1 Candidatus Acidiferrales bacterium
TATGCAGAAAACCATCGCGGAACCCGTCCCACTGCATCTAAGAAATGCGGCCACAGGACTAATGAGCCATCTTGGATATGGAAAAGGGTATCAGTATGCGCACGATGCTGAGGAGAAGGTAACGGACATGCCGTGTCTACCCGAAAGCCTGCTGGGACGCAGATACTATCGCCCCACGGATCAGGGGTTCGAAGCGCGAATCGCCCAGCGGCTCGAAGAGATTCGCCGCATTCAAAACAAGCCGTCCGAGGGTCGCAAGAAGTGAGCTTTCTAACGCCCGGCTCTTCATTTCCGTCCGCACAGCCCGTAGACTGCTCGCGCCGTTCTCTTCTTACACGCCTGTCTTATCCATCGGCGCTACTCGCTGGGGCGCTCCTGTTCGGCGCTTCCCTGCTGCATGCCCAAAACACCCCTAAATACATGATCGACGAGGATTGCGCGGCTTTCGATGTCGGCGGAAACAATGCGATCGTCTACGCCGTGCCGCGCCTCAAGAGAATCAAGAGAATAATTCTGGAGCGCGACGACATCTGGATTTCCGCTGGCCCTGGCAAAGAGCGGCGGATTGTGGACGCTGACAAGTTCATGCCCATCCCTCCAGTCACCGGCTATTCCGTGAGTTCTCTGGTTTGGTCTCCGGACCAACATCGCATCGCCGCGAACATGACCTTGCTAAAGCCGCCGCCGGGATGGGACTTCGACCCTTACAAGAAAAAGAGCAAAAAGAAGTCCGACGATGATGACGAGATAGATCGAGAAGATGAAAAGCCATTGCCCAGCGTCGGTGGCGGCAAAGTAGTGGCAATCTTCGATGGCGATGGCAAGGAGATTTCAGTCGCCGGCTCCAAGAGCCGCTTCATCGAAGACGCCACGGACGGCGCGTGGCTCGCCGACAATGCCACGCTTGTTTATCTGACGCCTGGCGGCAAGCAGATTCATCGCGTGAGCGCGGATGGCACGAACAAGACACTCTTTGACGGGCATCCGTTTAGCGCCGTCGCCTGGGACACTGCTCGCAACCGCGCCTTCGCTGTGGGCGAAGATTTGAGCCTTCGCGGTGGGCTGTCGTTGGTACAGCTCGATTTGTTGAAAGAAACAGTGACCGTGATCTCGCGCATTGAGAGTTATTCGGGATCTCTGACGGTGTCCCCGACGGGGAGCAAGGTCGCGTTTTTTGAGGATGGCGACACCATCGAGGTGGTCGACCTGGCGCATCCCGCAAATCCCCTGCGAGCGCAGGCCGGGCTGGGAATCTTCGAATGGGGTCAGGATGAAGACCGCGTCTTGCTCAAGCGCGGGCCAGCGGATCGGTCCGGCGATCTGGTCTGGGTTGGCCTACGCGACGACAGTTTCCGCCCGGCTTTGCACGATCTGGAATATCACGAGTTCCAGATCGCTCCCGATGGATCCATAATCGCCGTTACAGAGCCTGGGAAACGGGTGCTGAAAATCTATTCGATTGAATGAGTCGTCTCACTGCAAGCGAAAGCGTTTGATGTGTTCCTTCAAAATGCAGGTGTTCATCACCACCAGCAAACCGGCGCGTCGCGCGCGTTCCGCGGCTTCGTGGTTGATCACGCCTTCCTGCATCCACACTGCGCGAGCTGCAATGCGAATCGCCGATTCGACGATTTCCGGCACAAACTCCGACCGCCGGAAAATATCGACGATGTCCACCCGGCCACGCACATCCTCCAGCCGGGCGTAACACTTCTCGCCCAGCACCTCGGTCTCTCTCGGATTAACTGGAATAATGTGATAGCCCGCCGACTGCAAATATTCGGCCACGCCGTAACTCGGCCGGAAGCGGCGGCTGGACAGTCCAACGACGGCGATTGTTCGGCTGGTTTTGAGAATTTCGCTGACCGGGTCCCCTGCGGCGACAGCCCTTTGATTCCGTCTCAAGTCAGAAAATTCAGCTCTATCATCCATTTTCGACGGTTAAGCCCCTTGTATGCGTTGCAATTTACGCGCCAATGCGCGCACAACCAAAGCGCTTCAACCGGGGAATTTGCCGTCTTTCCAAGTCCCGGCGAAGCAAACTCTTACGATCAAAGCGAACAGGGCCTCTGAAATTCCCCCGATCTCCCAATGCCTTAATCATAGTTCAATTCCTGAACTAAGGAAGCGGCAAATCGGTAGTAGCTCAGTTTGTATCCACGAACTTATTGGCAACGGTGCTTAGCAGGATCGGGTTGGAACCAAGTGGCTCCTCCGAGCGGGCTGTGACTGGCAAAATCCAGCAGAGGCGGGAAATAACTGGTCTGAATATCTGAGTTCTTTGGGATCCAACTCGGGTCGTATTGAACGGGCCGCACTGAGGCGGACC
Organism: Candidatus Acidiferrales bacterium; assembly: GCA_030037435.1. GTDB lineage: Bacteria > Acidobacteriota > Terriglobia > Acidiferrales > UBA7541 > Palsa-295. Next base: position 2,330 of record JASHRI010000090.1, read on the forward strand.
AGTGACAGACGAGATGTCCTGTCTCGCTTTGCCACGATGACGTCATTGGAACAAGCCTCCTACGTTCCCCATGTAGCGATAATACCACGATTGCGCGGGAGAGTTGTTTTTCAAACTGGCCCCCTAATTTAACGGCACCTGCCCTGCATGTTTATGGTACTGAAACGACTAGGAGAGCTTTCTCTTCCGCAGCGCGCGGCGGCGCTTAATTTCTCCGGCTCCGCGGGCGCCGCCCGCCCCTGAGCCTTCGCCTGTGGCGACCTCTCGCGAAAGTTTGGCGACTTCGCCCTGCGATAACGCGCGATACTTTCCCGGCGCGAGCGACCCAAGTTCAAGGCTGCCCAGTCGAACTCGCCTCATCTTTTCCACCGGATGGCCCGTTTGGAACAGCCTGTTGCGCAATGCATCGCGGCGCGCTTCCGAGAGTGTCACCTCATACCAAGGCGCATCTTCTCCGCGCAAACGCGAAATGCGCGCCCCGGTCGCCCTGCCAAGGGTCTCGATTTCCGCGAATGTCAGAAGCGACTTCAGCTTCATTTGGTAGGTCTGCGGCAAATGATGCGCTTGCAAAACACGATTCGCCAGATCGCCGTCGTTCGTCAGCAGCACGAGGCCCGATGCGTGGTACTCCAAGCGCCCGATGGGAAACACGCGAGCCGTAACGCCGTGCAGAAATTCCCGCAGCGACAAGCGCCCCTCCGGATCGCTCATCGTGGAAACCACTTCTGCCGGCTTGTGCAACGCAAGATAGACGTGCTCGCTCTCCGGCCGGAGCAGCTTTCCAGCTACTTTGATGTGATCGCGCGACTCATCCGCCTTCGTGCCAAGCTCCGTAACCACGCGGCCGTTCACCGTTACCAGTCCCGAAGTAATCATCTCTTCGGCGTGGCGCCTCGAAGCGATCCCTGCGCGAGCGATGATTTTTTGCAGACGTTCTTCCATGTGATTGCCGCCACCGCGGCTCGATCACAGCTTATCGAAAGGTGGCAAATGGCGAAAGATTATGCTTCGATCAGGTCCGAATTCGCAGGGATTATGGCGCCGTACAGTGGCACAGTTTTCCGAGCCGCTCGAAAAACGCCTGGGCCTTCGCGTCCACCCGCAAACCGCCGGAATAATTTGGCTGGCTGCCCGCTAAATCCACTCGCAGCGTAAGTCCATCGGGGTTCTGAAATGCGAAAACGAAGTCGGGCTCATCACCAGACTTCGGCTCATCCGCTATCAGCTTCCCCAGCTCGCAGTGAAATTTCGCGCCGTAGACACGATGAAAAAAGGCCGGCACCGCCAGATTAATACTCAAATCGCCCTGATATGTCAGCTCGTTCGTGGTCCAGTTCAGACTCCCCGTCTGGCCCGACGTGCCCCGAAAGTTCACATGCGTTGGCGTCGTCGATAACCTGGCACTCGCGGCCGGGGCCGGCATCTGCATGCTAACAAACTCCGTCGGATGTGCTGGCACGTCCACCGTTCCCGTCAGCCCGGTCGACACGTCGAGCACTGCAAATCGCAGCCGCTGTGCGTCAGGCTTCGCTTTGTAGTCGAAAATATTCTGAATTACCTCACTCTGTGGCAATCGTGCCGCTTTTTCGGCCACGGCCCGCGAGATGTCTCTCGTATGGACGCGAAATGCCGCGCCGTTCGTGGAATATTCGCACACAGCCATCCGCAAATTGAATGTTCGTGCTCCCATCGTGCCTGTCAAATCAAGGCCGCTTGCCGGCATCGAAATCAGATAACGTCCCTCATCCGGCTTCGCTGGCCTTAGAGTTTCCGCGCTCAATGCAATCGCAGTCTCCGGCAAAAGCGACGAGCATGCCTGCTCGAAAAACTCCTGCGGTCGTTCCTTGGCGATTCCGAGCGTATCGACAGCGAAATAGCCGCCCGCGTACCGCAGATGCGCTCCGCGCGCCGTCGTCTTTATCGTGATCTTGTGAAAGCTTCCGTCCCACCGGACATTCTCCGGATAGTAATCAAGCTCGTAGTACGACGCTCCCGCTTTCACCGCGGCAGTGGCGCAACCGGAAAGATCGTTCGTGTTCTTGCAGTCTTTTCCGCCCGTCTCGTCCGCGATCTGATCCATCGAGGCTTGCGCAAAGATTCGATCTCCATCCTCACGGACCAACTCGCTGCCCATCGCTGGGCCGGCGACCGCCGGGTTCGAGGCATAAATCGGGTCGGTCGCCAACAGATTTCCCGACGCCGAGTACAACTCGGCCGCTTCCAACCCTCGCGCGTCCACCGGATACACCGTTACATGCGCGTCGATCAGCGCCTCCGCATCGGAGTGAACCTGCGCGCCGTAGTTCGCGCTCCCCTGAAACGTTTGACGAAACGGATTCCTCATCGCGTCATCCTGATGCGGCCCAAAGCCAGACCCGGGCGCAATCCACTGCGGAAACGCTTCGGAAATCCAGATCAGATTTTTTTGCCCGGGATATCCGGAAAGATC
>JASHRI010000091.1 GCA_030037435.1 Candidatus Acidiferrales bacterium
GCACAGGACATCGGAGCAGGGGCCAGTGGTCGAACGGGCGGCATGGTCCTGCCCGGGTCGGCTGCCGATGACCTTCCCGGACTCGGCGACGTTCTCGGCGGCCTCGAAAAAATCCTCAAAGAATTTCGCGTGGACTGCGATCTTGCCCTTCCCGGCGCATGGGAAATCGCGCATCGCGAGACGAATTCGGAATCTCAAAGCGCCGGCAAGCACGAGTCGCCTATTCAATGGAACGATTCCGGCCCGCTGCGCGTGGTCGCCGAAATTCCCGGCGGCAGTCTAGATCCGGGCAAACTCGTAGACGGGTTGGCGCGAGCGGCGGACCGTTTGGGCGTAGCGATCTTCGAAAACCATTCGGTGCAAAATGTTGAATGGTCCGGCCGCGCTGAACTGCGTCTGGCTAACACCCGTGTGCAAGCGGATAACGTCCTGTTCGCCACGAACGGCCTCTCAGTCACGCTTTCGGGCCTGTATTCGAGCACTCATCCCGCGCTGACGCTCGCCGCCGCGACCGCGCCGCTGAGCGAAGCGCAGATCGTGGCACTTGGCCTCGGCGCGCGAAAGCCTTTCTACACCGTCGATTTTCCGTATCTCTGGGGACGCCTGCGTGGCGACAACTCAATCGTTTGGGGCGCGGGCCTCGTCAGTGAGCCTGGATTGCACGACTTGACGCGCATCGACACAAATTCAGCCGAACCAGCGCGGATGTTTGCATCGCTCGAAAAACGAGTACACGGCCTGCATCCCGCGCTCGCTTCTGCAACTTTCACACATCGTTGGGGCGGGCCGATTCTCTTTCGCGAAGGCTGGCGCCCAGTGTTTGCGCATCATTGGGCGAGTCCACGCGGCCTCGTGCTCGGCGCATACGCAGGGCACGGCGTCGCCCTGTCCGTCTACTTGGGGACCTGGGCGGCCGAAATTCTGCTGGGCCGTCGAAAATTGCCCGATTGGGGCCGGATTGATGCGGCTTAGAGCCGGGCGCTATTGCTTCACCGAGATGCGCTACTCACTCTTTATAAACTCCTTGTATTTCGCCTTGTAGACCATCTCCTTAGTTTCAAAGGTTTCCGCCTCGACTTTACGACCCGTCTTTAAAAGCAGAGCAGCGTAATTATCCAACGCTGCGATCAACGCTGGATAATCGGGCTCTGGAGGCTTTTCCAATATCGCCAAGGATCGCACGCAGAGCGGTTCAGCGGTGGCGTACAAACCCAGGTCTACATCGACCGCAGCCACGCGATTGAGCGCTCGTGCTACTCTAACGTTTTCCGGCGGCACGAGTGCTTCTGTGATGGTCAGAGACCGCTCAAGTAAGGGCTTTGCTTGGTCGTACTTTCGTTCATTGTAGTAGAGAGCGCCGAGGTTTCCGAGAGAAGCCGCGAAAAAGAGACTCTCTGGACCGAATGCTTTTTCCCATATGGAAATCGTCCGCTGAAAAAGCGGTTCCGCTTCCGCGTAACGCTGCCGCTCGGCGAGAATCGTCGCAACATCGTTGAGGGCCAGCGCTACCTCAGGGTGATCCGGCCCGAGCGATTTTTCCAAAATCGATAGACTTCGCTCAAGCAGCGGCTGGCCCTTTGAGGGTTTCCCTTCTTCGTCATAATTCTTTCCAAGATCGAGCATGGCTAAGGCCAAGTCGGGGTTTTGCGATCCCAGCGCTTTTTCGTCGATGGCGATCGCTCTCTGGAAGAGAATCTTGCTGAGTGCGTAATGTCCTTGGCTCTGCTGAATCTGGCCGAGTTCGTCGAGGCTTACTGCCAAGTTCGGATCATTTGGTCCGAGCGCTTTTTCCTGAATTGCAGCTGCTCGCTCGCACATTGATTGAGCTTCTGTATTCCTGCCCTCATTGTGGTAGAGCCGCGCTAAGTCGGTGAGACTCAGGGCGACTTCGGGGTGATCCGGCCCCAGTGCCTTCTCCCGCATCGCCAGCACGCGCTCAAACAGCGACTGGGCCTCGGAATACTTGCCCTGCTGCTCGTCGATCGCGGCTACGTTATTCAGGCCGACGGTCAAGGCTAAGTCGTTCGGTCCGAGAAATTTTTCCTGGGTTGCGAGTGCGCGCCCGCTCAGCGATTGAGCTTCCGAATATCTGCCTTCCTTTTGGTAAAGGGCCGCTATACTCGCCATCGTCAAAGCGACAGTTGGGTTCTCCTGTCCAAGCCTTTGCTCGCGGATTCCGAGTGACCTTTGAAACAGAGCCTCAGACTCCTTATACCTTCCCTCTCGCTCGTACAGCTTCGCTAGGTTACCCAGTCCAGTGGCGAGATCAAGGTCTTGCGGGCCTGCGGTTTTTTCCCACATCGTCACGGCCCTTTGAAACAAGGGCTCGGCATCCGCATACCTGCCCTCCGCGTTGTATATCGTGCCCAAGTTGTTGAGCATGGTCGCGAGGAGGTGGCTGTCACCTTCCGTTTTGTTTTCTTCGGTTATGGCACTCAGAAGCGGCTTTTCTGCTTCGGCAAAGTGTCCTTGTTCGGAAGCCATGTCGTTAGCCAATATGGATGAACCCTGTCCAAGGGCCGTCCTTGGGTGAACACCGAGACTAAACGCCAAAACTAGGAGGGATGCCTGTAGTCTCATTGAATCCTCTGCATGGTCCTGCGCTTCATTGCTGCGTTGATCGAAATTTGGTTTTCGCTGGTGGCAGGTTTTAGTCGCAGTGACGTTCGCGCGACTGTGTTAATGGCCGTGCATGGAAGGAACGTACGCCCGGGAGGCAGAGGTCGAATCTGTCAGAACTGTCAGCCCACGCGGATTACGGCGGAATCACAGCGGCTTATTGCACGCGGCCAACACTAATAATTTTGACAGTAGCGCTAGCGGAAATTGACACCGATTCGTTTCGTCCGGAGGAGGCGGATACAGCCTTAATTCGCTGATCCTACGTGGGAAGTCGCAAGGCTACCAGCGCTGCCAAGAACCAGTTTTACGTCAGGCATTTCGCCAGCTGCTGGCCGGGGAGCGACGTGGCTTGTTTCATCGGCTCTGCCGACACGCTTCAGCTTGTTGGTTTCATCGCCTTTCGCGTTTAGGTACGCTCGCTCGCGTACTCGAGGGCGCTTTCCTCTTCAGTTTGATCTGATTGTAATCGATGGCGGCACGGACGAGATTTTTTAGAGCGCCAATGTCAATCTTATCGCCCTCGAAGAAATCGATCGCTCGCCACGCGTTGCCTCCGAGCCCCGCGTTGAAGAGCTTGTTAGGATCCGGGAGGTTCGCTCCGTGGGAAAAGGTAAGTTTCACCTTGTCTTTGTGCGCGTTGCCGACCGCGATCATTCCGTCGCGTGACCACACGGGGCTTCTCATCCACTTCCATTCCTCGATGATTTGCGGGTCGGCCTCAAGGATAGTCTTGCGCATCGTGGCAAGCGTTTTGCCACGCCAGTCTGTGAGTCCTGCGATCAGCTCGTCGATACGTTTCGATGGATTCATTGTTTCGCAGTCCCTTGATTCGCGAGTTGCGAACTGCCTGAGGCGGCACCTTCGGCAATTCGATGCCGAACTGCTTGGCGTACTCGGCGTTCAGTCGCTGCCAGCCGCCAAACTTCTTCGCCTCGGGACCAACCATGCGGCCGATGGGTGTTCCGCTGAGTAGGCGGGCCATACTGCCCCGTCATCCGCGGCTGGAGCTGGCTGTAAGCAAGTGAAAACTTGGTAGCGCTAACGGGAATCGAACCCGTATTTCGGCCTTGAAAGGGCCGCGTGCTAACCGTTGCACCATAGCGCCGCGGAAACGTCCAAAGAAGAGATTTTATTATCCGGGAAAGCTGGCACGTTGACAAGGCACACCGCGGCCCGCCTGGTGAATCCACTGGAGCACATCCATATCGATTCGGCGGCTCCGTTCCGAAACCGTATCCAAAATCCACTGGTGTGCGTCAAATGGTTGTGGGAAGATT
>JASHRI010000092.1 GCA_030037435.1 Candidatus Acidiferrales bacterium
TTATAGTGGTACACGTTGTGGACGACGCGCGTGTTCAGGCGATTGTAGACGCTGTTGTAAAAGAAGCGGCCGGAATTCCAATAGCCGCCCTCGTAGCCGAAGCCGACGTAGCCAAAGCCGTAGTTGATACCGCCATAGAAGCCGATGTGCAGACCCCAGTGGCCGGGATAGAAGGAATAGCGGCCGCCGTAGAACCCCCAATAGCCAGGCGTCCACAGCGCGCCCACATAGGGTGGCTCGACCCACGCGCCGGGCACCCAATAATAGCCAGACGGACCCCAGGCCCAATAGCCGGGAGTCCAGATGTAGCCGTCTGCGGGCGCCGGTGGCTGAACGTAGTCGGGCAGCGGCGGAGGAGCCTCGGTCGCCGTTTCTGTGGGTGGCTCAGCGTAAGTTGAGTCATCGGGAGGCTGGCCCGGAGCGGCCGACTGGCTGGGCGCTGGCGGAGCTTCAGTTGTGTATGACGGCCCGCTGGGCGCCACGTTGACTGCGGCGGGGTCCTGTCCCTGGTCTGGCGGGGCCTGGCTTTGCGCGCCCGCAACTGCGGCGGCGCTAACTGTAGGAATATTCGGGATCAGACGTTGGTAACAGACTGCCACGCAAAGGGTAGTTGCAAGGGCAAACAAGACCCACAGCGTACTCCGAGGGACACGCTTCATGGCACGCTCCAATTCTCCGGACGTTGCCCCGGGGGCGCCAGTTTAGCGCTGATGGGCGGAAATCGCCATCGCCAGCGCGGTGCACGCCCGCGCACGAAGCATATGGATGACTCGGGGCACACCAAAGATCAGCGACACCGCCGCAAGCGCTAAGGTGTCTGAGTATATCGCGGCGGCTATTCTGATTCGTTTGGCCTGCAAGTGGGGCGACTTCTCGGTGATACGTCATATCTCGATCTGCTGTTGAGCCGAAAACGGCTCTGTGGCTGCAAGCTGCGTTGACTTTTTTTCCGGCGCACCCTAGCATCTTCTATTCGGTAGACGTCCTGCAAACCCTGCTGGCGCGGACGGCAATCCCATCAAATTTCCGGAGGGCACATGGCGGTCAAAGTTGGCATCAACGGTTTCGGACGCATCGGCCGGAACATCTTTCGAGCGGCACTGGGCGATCCAGCTCTGGAAATTGTCGCCGTCAACGACATTACCGACTCGAAGACGCTGGCGCATCTCCTGAAGTACGATTCGATTCTCGGCAATCTTTCCAACGAGGTTACGCACACCGGCGATTGCATCTCGGTGGACGGGAAATCGTTCAAAGTGTTCAAGACGAAGGATCCGGGGGAGCTCGACTGGGCTTCGGTGGGCGCTCAGATCGTGGTGGAATCGACAGGTTTGTTCACCAGCGGAGCGGAGGCTCGTAAACACATCCGCGGCCCGGTGAAAAAGGTGCTGATATCCGCGCCTGCGACTGATCCGGACCACACCATAGTCCTAGGCGTGAACGACAAGACCTACGATTTCGCCAAGCATCACGTGGTCTCCAACGCTTCGTGCACCACGAATTGCCTGGCGCCCGTGGCGAAGGTGCTGCAAGACACTTTCGGCATTTCCGTAGGAACGATGACCACGATCCATTCCTACACCAACGATCAGAAATTGCTCGATCTACCGCATAAGGACTTGCGCCGAGCGCGCGCCGCCGCGCTTTCGATGATCCCGACTTCCACCGGCGCCGCCAAAGCGCTGCATCTGGTGATCCCCGAACTTAAAGGCAAGCTCGACGGCTATGCGATGCGCGTGCCCACGCCCAATGTGAGCGTCGTCGACCTGACTGCGATCACCGAGAAGCCGGCAACGGCTGAATCCGTGAATGCTGCGCTGAAGCGCGCTGCCGAAGGGCCGATGAAGGGCATCATGCAATACACCGAGGAGGAATTGGTTTCCGCGGACTTCAAGGGCAATCCGCACTCTTCGATTGTGGACTCGGGTTACACTCGAGTAGTTGGCTGGAACTGCGTGAAAGTGCTGGCCTGGTATGACAACGAGTGGGGCTACTCGTGCCGGTGCGTCGATCTTCTGAAGCTGTTTGCCTCGCGGCTCTAGGCGACGGCCGCGCGCGGCTGTTGGTCCATGGATAAACTATCGATCCGCGATCTGAAAATGACGGGCCAGCGCGTGTTCATCCGCGTTGACTTCAACGTTCCCCTCGAAGGCGGCAAGGTGAGCGACGACACGCGCATCCGGGAGACTCTGCCAACGCTGCGCCTGGCGATCGAGCGAGGTGCGCGGCTGGTGCTCGCCTCGCATCTGGGAAGACCAAAGGGCAAGGCCGATCCGAAATATAGCCTCGCACCCGTCGCGAAGCTGCTGGCGGAGTTGCTTGGGAAGCCGGTTGAATTTGCGCCGGATTGCGTAGGCGCGGATGCGGAAGGCAAAAGCAAAGCGCTGAAAAATCGAGACGTGCTGCTGCTTGAAAACGTCCGCTTTCATCCTGAGGAAGAAAAGGACGATCCGGAATTTTCGAAGCAGCTCGCCGCTCTTTGCGACGGACTTTTCGTTTGCGACGCGTTCGGCTCCGCCCATCGCGCACATGCGTCGGTGGTTGGCATCTCGAAATTTGTTCGTCAGGCCGCTGCAGGCCTGCTGATGGAAAAAGAGCTTTCGTATCTAGGAAAGGCGATCTCGAATCCGGAGCGGCCGTTTGTGGCCGTGCTGGGCGGCGCGAAGGTTT
>JASHRI010000093.1 GCA_030037435.1 Candidatus Acidiferrales bacterium
CATCTCGGCTTCACGGCGGAAGCGGACGAGCGCATCGGAATCCGCAAAGCTCGGAGGCAGAATTTTGAGGGCTACTTGCCGTCGCAGTCTCGTGTCCTTTGCCTGATAAACCGTGCCCATGCCACCCGCACCTAAGAGCGCGACAATTTCATAGGTTCCCAGCGTTACGCCAGGCGCGAGCCCAGTGGGTCCAGCAGCAGCTCCTGCCGGAAAAAGAGTCTTCGTCTGCGCATGCGCTGCGATCAGAGACTCCACCTCTTGGCGCACGGAAGGCTCCGTGCAAACCTGGTCCAGGTAGGCAGACCGCTCACTCGGCTCCCGTTCGAGAGCGGCGCTGAGGAGTTGGTTGACGATTCGCCGTCGCTCGGGCGCGGTTATCATGGCCTACTTCCCCCGGTCCCGACGACGTCTCAGCAGACTCGTTCCCTATCGCCGCCGTCCGGGGTTCGGCGACATCCAGTTCCCATCAGTGCTAAACGATGACCTTTGCCACCTTTCGGGGAACGGGATGCAAGAAAAGCTCGCGGACCGAGGCTCGACTCTGGGAAGTGCAACCGGGGCCGCCGGTGCTGCGCATGTCTGGCACCCCTGCAAGGACCAACCGTCGGGATTGGATGGAGCGTACCACCTCGATCAGCAAGAAGTAAAGTCGAGGCGCCGTTTGGCCGAGTGAACGCCGCCGAGGCCGATAGTAAAGACTGCACAACTGCTAAGCGAAGGCGAGCTTAATGTTCCTCTAATATTCCTGAGCGGTGGGGCGGAAGAGGATTTCGTTGACGTCGACGTCATCGGGCTGACTCATTGCGAAGGCCACAGCTCGTGCGAACGAGTCGGCGGGAACCGCAATCTCGTAAACTTTGCGCATGCCGGCGGCGACGTCCGCATCGGTGACGCTGTTGGGCAGTTCGGTATCGACCGCGCCGGGCGAGATGATCGTGGTGCGGATGTTGTAGGGCTTCACTTCCTGGCGGAAGCCTTCGGATATAACTCGCACCGCGTGCTTGGTGGCCGCGTAGACAACGCCGCCAGCGCGGACTTTATGGCCCGCGACGGAAGAGACATTGATCACGTGTCCGGATTTCTGCCTCTTCATGTACGGCAGCGCCGCGGCGATTCCGTAGAGGACACCCTTGATGTTCACGTCGATCATTTGGTTCCAGTCGTCGATCTTGAGGCGGTCGAGCGGCGAACTGGGCATGAGGCCTGCATTGTTGATCATCACGTCGATTCGGCCGAATGCCAGCGAGGCTGCGTCGACCAATTTCTTGACCTGGTCGAAATGGGTCACATCGGTTTGCAGAGCCAGGGCCTTCGCGCCGCTGGCGGTGAGCTCATCCGCGAGCGATCGGAGGCGATCGATGCGACGCGCGCCCAGCACGACGGCTGCGCCTTGCGCGGAGAGAAGGCGCGCGGCGGCTTCTCCCAGTCCGCTGCTGGCGCCCGTGATGACGACGATTTTCCCTTGGATGCCGGCGGTCGTTGGCCCGGTGCTCATTGGGGATGTCCTGTTCTCACTCGAACGAGTGCGGAACAATTCAAATAGCGGAGATCGGATTTACCGGCGATATTGCTCGTCGGTAACCTGCTCCATCCAGTCGACGGCTCTGCCGTCTTTTCTTTCCTGAACAGCGATGTGCGTCATGGCTGTGGTGCGCGTGGCCCCATGCCAGTGCTTTTCGCCGGGAGAAATCCAGACCACATCGCCGGGCCTGATTTCTTCGACCGGCCCGCCTTCGCGCTGGACCCATCCGCAGCCGGTGATGACTATGAGAGTTTGCCCCAGAGGATGCTTATGCCATGCCGTTCGCGCGCCCGGCTCGAACGTCACGCTGGCGGTTTGCACAAGCGCGGGATCGGGCGCCTGAAAAAGCGGATCGATGCGGACGGCACCAGTGAACCATTCTGACGGTCCCTTAGCGGAGGGCTGCGAGCCACCTCTTTTGATTTCCATTTTGTGACTCCTTCCGTTGAGCCTAATCGAACGCCAGCGCGTGGTCCTCTGATGGACCTGTCCTGCATAAACCGACCGCGGCGCTGCCGTTGGTGCTCGACCACCTGCTAGGCGCCGAAGAACCCCGCCTCAGTAAGCAAGGCGCCACAATCGCTTGCGATTGTATCCTAGCAATTCTGTGCACAATCATTCCTACTCACTTATTCGCGGCTTCAAAGTCGAATTTACCCAGCAGGAATGGCTGCGAGGTGGGCACCTTGGTACTCATTGCATCGACCGGGTACGGCTCCTGGTTCAGAGTTGGAAATCCCCAGATGTTTCCATTACGAAGGTCCACCACTACTTTGCCCAGTACCTGACGGCTGTTATCGGGCGCGCGGAGCATGCGCGTGCCCGGCTCGATGTAGAACGGATAGGCTTCCGGCGATTGTGCACGCACCTCTGGAGTCCTGACTTGCCGAAGAGCAATCGCGACGAGTGAAATAGCAATCACCGCCAGCATCATTTGAGTCAGCAAATTGGATTTCATTTCGCCTCCGATCACGGGCCCAGACTTCCGGCCGTTACCGTAGGTCCATTGCCGCGACTCCGATGCACACATCCAACTGTCAGAATTAGCAGTCGCGTCCGCAGGTGAAGATTTGCGAGCGATGGTCGAAAGGCAAATCCGCTACGACCCGGTCGACGCTTCCGATTGACGGGCTAGTAGGGCGCCCTAGCCTTAGCGGCCGACCATTTTCTGGAACTCCGCGGGGTAGCGGGCGCCCTGCACTTGGATCTTCGAGGCTGCCGAGTCCAGCTCGCGGAGATCGTTGGGTGAAAGTTCGACGCTGGCTGCTCCGAGGTTTTCTTCGAGGCGATGCAGCTTGGTCGTGCCCGGGATCGGCGCCATCCACGGCTTCTGCGCGAGCAGCCACGCGAGCGCGATCTGAGCCGGCGTCGCTTTCTTCTGCTGAGCGAATTTGGCGAGTAGGTCCACCACCGCCTGATTCGCTTTACGGTTTTCCGGCGTGAAGCGAGGGACCATGTTGCGAAAATCGCCCTGCTCGAATTTCGTGTCTGCGTTGATCTTTCCCGTGAGGAAACCTTTGCCGAGAGGGCTGAACGGAACGAAGCCGATCCCGAGTTCTTCGAGCGTAGGAATCACGTCGGCTTCGGGCTCTCTGAACCAGAGCGAATATTCGCTTTGGAGCGCGGTTACGGGCTGAACGGCGTGCGCGCGACGGATCGTCTGCGCACCCGCTTCCGAAAGGCCGAAGTGCCGTACCTTGCCTTGCTGGATCAAATCCTTAACGGCTCCGGCGACATCTTCGATCGGGACGTTGGGATCGACGCGGTGCTGGTAGAACAAGTCGATCACGTCCGTCTTCAGACGCTTGAGCGAAGCCTCGGCGACCTGCTTGACGTGTTCTGGTCGGCTATCCGTACCTGCCGGCCGCGGGGCGCTTGCGCCGCTGGGATCGATTTTGAATCCGAATTTGGTGGCGATGACGACATTGCGGCGGAATGGCGCGAGCGCTTCTCCGACGAGCTCTTCGTTTTTGAATGGACCGTAGACCTCGGCGGTGTCGAAGAATGTGACACCGCGTTCGACAGCTGCGCGGATGACGCCGATCATCTCCTGCTTATCTCCGGCCGGGCCGAAGCCAAAACTCATGCCCATGCAGCCTAAGCCGAGAGCCGATACTTCAAGATTGCTGTTTCCAAGTTTGCGCTTTTGCATTTATTTTCCCTTCGAGACGCGTCCACAGCCGATGAAGCGGCCGTTCGGCGGGCTTTAAAGCCGTACATCTGCCGGCGGCCGGTGCCAGGCAGCTATCCGCAATAGATTAACCCCCATGACGGGACCGAACAAATCGGATCCGAGCGGGTACCCACCTCTCATTTGACCCGAACGTTGGGTTCGACGGACATACCCGGCCTGAGCAGGTGCTGCGGGTCTTGGCCGTTTTCGAAGACGATTTTGACCGGGATTCGTTGAACGACTTTCACATAATTTCCGGTTGCGTTCTCCGGAGGCAGGATGCTGTAGCGGGCGCCGCTGGCGCCGGCAATGTTGAGAACGTGGCCGTCGTATTTGCGGCCATAGGTATCGACGTAAATCCTTGCGTACTGGCCTGGACGCATACGTGTCAATTGCGTTTCCTTGAAGTTGGCCGTCACCCAAATGTTCTGGGTGTCGAGTGGAACGATGGTCATCAACTGCTGGCCGGGCACGACGTTTTGGCCGGGCTGGACGGACCTTTGTCCTACGATTCCGGTGACGGGCGCGACAATCGTGGTGTACTGCAGATTGAGTTGCGCTTGCTGCAGAACCGCGGTGGCGCGCTCGGTTTCGGCTTCGGCGGCGTGCGCACGCGACCGCTGCACCGAGATTTGCTGCGGCTGGGTCTGAGCGTACTGCAATGCGGCCTGTGCTTGCGCGATTCGGGCGCGAGCTTCTGTGACCTCCTGCTCGGCACCTGCTGCTGAGGCCCGAGCGGCGTCGACGGCCGCGGCAGTTGCCTTCTGGCTATCGACTGCTTGCGTGTAGATTTGTTGCGGGATCTCGTCTTTCGCCGCGAGCGGCTTATATCGATTTACATCGTCCTGAGCTTTCAGGTCATTGGCCTCGGCCTGCTGCAGCGAGGCTTGGGAGGCGTCGAAGCTCTTCTGGGCGGCAACGAGGCCGGCGTTGGCATTGTCGACGTCTGCCTGGGCCGTGGAGAGCTGGGTAGAAGTGTTAACCGAGGTGATCGGAACGCTCGTCTGCTGAACAGCGGCGCTGGCTTGATCGTTAGCCAAAGTCGCCTTGGCGTTCGCGACGGCGACCTGGAAATCCTTCGGATCGAGTTGGGCGAGTACGGTGCCGGCCTCGACGCGCTGATTGTCGTCGACCGCAACGCGAACCACATAACCCGCCACGCGCGAACTGATCGGATAGATATAGCCGTCGATCTGCGCGTCGTCGGTAGACTCCCATGCGGTGAAATGCAGGTAGAGCAACACCAGAATCACGAGTAAGGCGATGGCGCCGAGTGCGATCAGAATTCGGAGTCGCCATTTAGTGCGCAGCGTAGACGGACCGCCCGGACGCGTTCCAAAACCTACGGGCACTTTCGCCTCTTCGGGCTTTCGCGCTGCCGGGGTCTGCGTGGATGTGGTGCTCATGGTTTACTTTCCTCCCAGTAAGTAGTGCAGGGCCGATTGCTCGGCGGTGCCGAGCGCCTGTGCAAGAGAGATTTTCGCCAGGTTGAATGAGTACAGGCTTGCGATATAGGACTGATTGGCCGAGGCTACAGACTCTTGCGCCTGGACAACCTCAAGATTGTCGGCAACACCGGCGCTAAAACGGTCCCGAGCCTGCGTGAGGGTCTGATTGGCGAGATCGATGTTATTCTTGGCGACAGCTACGAGATCGGACGAGGATTTCAGGTTGTAGAACGCGGTGCGCACCTCGGCATCGATCTTGCCCCCGAGGTCGTCGAGTTCCGCGTTGCGCTGCGCGAGGTCCGCGTCCGCTTCCAGCTTATCGGCCCGCACCCGGCTGCCCTGAAAGATCGGTATGTTCAGTCCAACGTCGAAATAGAGAGTGCCGTGCGAATTTGCGAAATTGGGGCTGCCGATGTCTCCGTAGTTCGTGTCCGTAGTCAAATTCGGATAGTTTTCCGCCGCCGCAGACGCTTTAGCAAGTTCGGCTGCCCGAACTTGCGATTTGGCACTGAGGTAGTCGGGACGCTCGGAACGCGCTTCCTGCAACGCCTGATCCAGCGTGATGTCTTGCAACGGCAGGTAAGGGATCGTATCGGTTATCTGAAATTCCTGGCCGTTTGGCAGCCCGATAATGCGAGCAAGCGCGAGCTTGTCGATGGCCAATTGATTCTCCGCAGCAATCAGGCGCTGCCGCTGAGTCTGCAACTCGACCTGGGAACGCAGCACGTCGATGCTCGCTACTACGCCTTGTTTGCCCCGATCGGCGTTCTGATTGTAGAGGGTTTCGGCCGTGGTGACCTGGGCGCGGGTGGAATCAACGGTGGCTGCATCCGAAATCACGAGAAGATATGCGTTGCCAGTGGTCAAGACGACGAGATCGCGGTCGCTCCGATACGTATACTGCGACGCCCTTTCGGATGCGGACGTCGACTTCCAATGTTGAATGTCGGACCAGTTGAGAATTTCCTGGGACAAGTAACCGCGGGCGTCCTGGACCGCGAAAGGTCCCAGCACCTCGGGGACTTTGACGCTCGGGATGAGAAGGTTTATGCCCTCACTTTGGGGATTGATCGATTGCACCGCGTAGCTAACCCGCGCGGTCAGGTTGGGGAGCAGAGCATTCAGACCGCGGAGGCGCACGGCGTGGGCCGCGCGAGTCTCTTGATCGCTCTCAATCGCTCCGAGATTGTATTTGAGAGCGCGCTCGAAGGCCTGCTGCAGAGACAGCTTCAGCGGCGTCGCGCTAACCTGGCCGGTGGGAACGCTGCCGAGGAAGGGACTTTGCGCTTGCGCACCGCTCGGACTTGGAAACCCAACGAGCAGGACGAAGAGGATGGACGGAAAAAAGAACAATCGAGCAAATCGGTTTGCGCACATTGCCACTCCCTTAGTGAGACGGAGTCGATCATTCAGCTGCTTGTCTTTGCGTAGCGTTCAAGAGCATCGAGGATTATGTCGGTTGACACTTCATCGCCCATGCCGGAATTCACCATCAAGTGAAAACGATGCCTGCCGGGCCATTCGACGTCGAAGTATTGCTTGATGAAAGCGGCGCGATCGTTGTCGACCGTTTCCGCCAATTCGGTCGCGTCGTGCTCGCTCTTGCCCCTTGCGCGCAGCCGCCGAACGCGTTCCTGGAAGTGAGCGTAGACAAAGACGTGAAACGTGTCGGGGCGCTCGCTGAGGTAGTATGCGGACCCTCGCCCTACGATGACGCAATCGCCAGCTTCGGCGATTTCGGGCAGAATTCTTTTCACCATTTCGCGAACGCATTCTGTGTCTACCATCCCTAGCCGCGGCGCATTCAAGCTGCCTTCAAAGCTGCCTCGCATGAAGGCCTTCAGCAGTCGGTAGTACGCAGGGTCTCTTTTCTCCTCGTGCTCCTCGACTGCACGGCATTCGCAATCTAAACGGCGCGCGATTTCCTGGGTAAGCAACTGATCCCAAAGCTTCCAACCCAGCCGCGCGGCCAGCCGCGCGGCGATCTCGCCCCCGCCGCTTCCGTACTCGCGTTCCAAGGTGACGACTCGGAATTGCATGCTGATGCACCTCCAACACTTCGATTTCCTGCCCGACCACTTTCTATTCAACCGCTTCCTGTTCGACCGCTGCCATTCGACGGCTCCTATCCGACCGCGACTTCTCCTCCGGCGCCCGGCGAATTCCGCTTCAAAGCGAAAGACAGAATGAACATGATCGTTGATCCAATACACAGAACCCAGAATGTGTCGATGTAAGCCAATGTTGTGGCTTGGCCAATCAATAGCCCGTACAGGCGAGCGTAGGCCTGAGTGGCCGCCCGCGTAGCGTCCAGTCCCGCGATCGCCAGCTGATCAGCCAGACCTTGCGTTGCGTTCGTGAAGGGCGCTTGGCCCAGCGTGCTGTGGGCCGCCAGATATACCTGGTGGAACTGCGCCCGGCGCGCGATGAGTGTGGTCACCATCGACGTTCCAATGCTGCTCCCGATATTCCGCATGAAATTGATCAGGCCAGCAACGCTGTTGTTTTTCTCCGGGGCGATGCCGACATAGGAAACAAGGTTGATGGGAACGAACAGGAATCCCAAGCCGAATACTTGGATCACTCGCAAGATGCTGGCCGCTTTGAAGCTGATGTCGAGGTCGAGTTGTTGAGTCGAAATGTACATCCCGACAGCAAGCGTTAACCAACCGAAGGCAACGATGTATTTTGCCTGCACCTTGGCTGAAAGCACACCTGCGACGGGCATCAGAAACAATAGCAAGAGACCGCCACCCGAAAGCACCAAGCCGGCTGACTCGGCGGTGTAACCCATCAACGTCTGGAGAAAAAGCGGCATCATGACAAGGCTCGAGAACAGCAAAATCCCAAACACGAACATCATGAAATTCGCGCCGAGGAAGTTCAAATTCTTGAATAGGTGCACGTCGATGATCGGCTTTTTGTAAAACCATTCCCAGATGACGAGGGAAATAAGGCTTACAGCGGCAAGGACAGCAAGAGTGAGGATGAAGTGCGACCCGAACCAGTCGTCCTCCTGCCCTTTGTCGAGCATCACTTGCAGGCACCCAACACCAAGCGCCAGCAGACTGACGCCAATGTAGTCGAACTTTATCCCTCCGGCCGCGACACGCTTGGCCCAGGGTGGATCATCGACAAGACGAAAAACGAGGATCAAGGTCAGAATGCCGATGGGCAGGTTGATGAAAAAGATCCAGCGCCAGGAGTAATTGTCCGTAATCCATCCTCCCAACGTGGGCCCGATGGTCGGCGCAATGATCGTGGTGATGCCGTAGAGGGCAAAGGCCAAGCCTCGCTTCTCAGGAGGAAACACGTCCGCCAGGATCGCCTGGGCCATAGGTTGCAGCCCACCTCCGCCCATACCCTGCAGAACACGAAACAGAATGATTGCTCCGAGACTCGGAGCAAACCCGCACAGCAGTGAGCTGGTTGTGAAAACTGCGAGACACATCATGAAGAATCGCTTGCGCCCGAAGAGTTCGGCGAACCATCCGCTGATCGGAAGCACGATTGCGTTGGAAGCAAGGTAAGCGGTTAGTACCCAGGTGCTTTGATCGGCGCTCGCACCAAGGCTGCCTGCTATGTAAGGCAGCGCGACATTGGCGATGCTCGTGTCGAGCACCTCCATGAAGGCCGCCATGGCAACGACCACAGCGATCAACCACGGGTTGAACTTCGGCCGCCAAGTTTCAGCTGGCGGAGGCGTTCCAGTCCCTGCGCCACCGCCTGCGCTTTCATCGGGCCGCGAGTCGGAAGATCGTTCGGGGTTGTCTGCCATACTCGTTTGCCGGGATTTGATAGTTTCTCAGGAGATTTCGTGCGTACCCGCCCGTCAAACACTG
>JASHRI010000094.1 GCA_030037435.1 Candidatus Acidiferrales bacterium
GCGCTTATTGTGTAGTGGAATCCGTCGGCACTATCTGTTAACATCAGTCGGGGCTCTTTTCGGCCTGGGAGTAGGCGAAACATGATGAGCTATATCAGGATTCGGGGCGCTGGCCACCCGCGCCAGCGAAAGGAATGGAGAGGATGATCGGAACGGTGGCAGGTCCGGCGGCCTCGCCTCGTGCCCCTCGGCTTGTCTCTCCCGCGCCGCTTCGCCCGCTTTCTAATCGCCAAACCGCGCAAATAGAATCGATGCCATCTCTCTCAAAACAAAGCTACATAGAAATTCCTAATCGCCAAAATTCCGCTACCCCGCGAAAAGCAACTTCTTCAGCACCTCGAAAATCATCCAGATCGAGGCCGAGCCGGCCATCTTGACGATGGACCGCAATCGCTCTTTGACAATTGAATAATTAAGCGCCAGCGCAAGACGAGGGAAGCGTGCGCGCGGCGAGATTTGCGCCGAAAAAGTGGGGGACTGATGCGCACCGCACATCAGTCCCCCTTCGAGCTGCGTAGCCGCGAGAAACTACTGTCCGCCGCTGGCAGTGTTTACTGCCGCAGCCGCATCGTCGCGGAAAGAATAGTCGTTCTTCAGGTCCGTAAACGGCTTGCCATCTACTTCCGCGTACGGATATACGAAGTAATTCAATGGCTCGCCGCTTTGTGCCGGATTCAAGCGAATGTCGCGTCCAAGACTAAACATCACGCGGTTGGTGTCGATCGCGCCGAAGAAATAATCCACCTTCTCTCGGTGCTTCCAAGCTTCGGACGCATCAATCGGAACCCAGCCGATGCCCTGCACGTAGAACTCGGCCCAGCAGTGATAACTGGTAATCGCGCCGGCATGCGAATCCAAGGGCAATGGCAAGCCGATCTGGAATCGCGCTGGAACGCCGGCCGCGCGGGCCATGGCGATAAATAGTGAGTGAAAATCGGTGCAATTGCCGTGCTTGGCGTTGCAGGCGTAAATCGCATCGCCGTGTCCCCAGCCATTGCCGTCGTGATCGTAGTGCATGGTGGCGATCACATAGTTATAGATCTTGCGCGCTTTCGCCAGCGGCTCAGTGGCGCCGGCAGTCTGCTCCGCGGAAAGCTGAGCGATCTGGCCGTCGATTGGTACAAGCTTATCGGGACGCAGATAGCGCGCCGTCTCGAAGTGAGGCGCCGCTGGCGCGTCTGCGGATGGCGTGAGCGACACGCGATGTTCAAGACGCGTGGCATGGAGCGAAACTTTGATATCGAAGGGTTTTGCCGCTTCAGCGGCATTGGCCACCACATACGCATAGCGATCGCCGAATTCGGCCTCGCGATCAATGCGATATTTCAGCGGGCTCTCAATCTTGAGTTGCGAAATCGTCTGGAACGCATCCGTTCCCTGATAGGGGAGAGGAATCCAGAGGCGCAGTTCATGCGATCCGGCCGGCAGCGCCGGGACGTGAATTGTGTAGTCGAGGGTAAAACTGCGAGAGGGAATAGCGGAACTAGCCTTGCGAGGAGCAGCATACGAAATTCCTATCAACAACGCGGCCGCACTGACCAGTGCGGTAATAACCGCAGTCCGTTTCATGAGTCGAGCCTCCTGATGTGAATTCTCGTTCCAGCGGTCGGTGTACAGAAAGCGGGCGTGATTCTGACATCGCCGGGAGTCTGACGCAAGGATTATACCAGCCGGGCAGGGATCAGCGCGCCAGGCGAATGCATCCGCGAAGGCGCGTTGTTATTCGGATTCCTGCAGGGTTTTGATGTGAGCTTCCAGGGCGGCGGTGTACTGATTTCCCGCTTCGAGTTCGGCCTGGAGCTTTTTCACGAGAAGTTCGAGACGGCGAACTTCATTGCGGAGCTTTTGGAGTTCGCTAGATGGAGGAGCAGGCGCAGCATGCGCTGGACGCACTGGCGGAGGGACGGGAGCGGGACGTGGAGCAACTCTTGCGGCAGCAGGAGCAGCCGGACGAATAGGGGCGGACGCAGCAGGCACCGGTGACGGATTGGCCGAGAAGAGGCCGCTCAACACTTGTGCGGAGGCGCGTGGTTCGTCGTCACCTTCGTCGGCGCTTGAAGCGCGGGCCGGCGCGGCAGCGCGCTTGGGCTGAAGCAGATTTTTTACGCGTGCGATCAAATCCTGCGGCTGAAACGGCTTGCGAATCAGCTCGTCGGCCTTAACGGCCATCGCTTTTTCCGCGACGGATTTGTTGACCACGCCCGACATCAGGATCACCGGCGTGCGGCCGAATTGATCGTGCCCCTTGATGAATTGGCAGACTTCGTAGCCGTCCTTGTCGGGCATGATGACGTCGGTGATGACAGCATCGGGCGCGGCATCGTCAAACTGCGCGAGCGCGGAAGCGGCATCCGGACAGGTGATGACCTGGATATTTTCCTTGCGGAAGGCAATTTTGATCACTTCGCGCATGGTGGCGCTGTCGTCGATGAAATAGACCGTCGGAGTACGGGCGGCGGTAAGGGTCTCGGTTTCGCTCATGACGACTCCTTTTCCACATGGTCTTCCTGCGCGCTGTTTTCTTCGGCGCGATCTTCCTCGCGGTTCAGCTCCTCTTCGTCGAACTCACGCATAGCGTCGAGCAACAAGTCGGTAGCGGAACGCAGCACGGTGCGCTGCGTGGCGGTGGCTCCGTAGATGAATTTGTAGACTCCCTTGCCGGCGCCGTGGCAGTTCTTCACGATCTGGGTGACTGCCTCGTCGCCAAAGTAAGGGCCGCATTCGGCGTGGAAAATTTCGCCGCCTTCAAAAAATATGATTCCATCCGCGTCAGCGGCGTTGATGTGCAACGCGCCGGTCTGGCGAGCCTGGCCGAGCATTTGCATCACACCCGGAAGGTCGAGATGCGAAAGACTGCCGCTGAGGGCGGTATCGGCTGTCGAAAGCATCTGCGTGGGCTGAAAACCGTCCTCGCGGCTGACGAGGAAGCTGCGCACGTG
>JASHRI010000095.1 GCA_030037435.1 Candidatus Acidiferrales bacterium
GCGCTAGAGGATCGGCAGCTCGTGATGGTGCCGGCTGTGCTGACGGAACTGCTGAGCGACCCAAGCGTTCCGGGAAATGTTGCCGAGACACTTTCAGAAGTACCTTTGCTTGATATTTCGCCGGGATACTGGCAACGAGCGGGTGCGCTGCGTGCACGCGTGTTGGCGAAGCGGCGCAAGGCCCGCCTGGGCGACGCGTTGATCGCCCAGAGCTGCATCGATGCCGACGTCCCTCTGGTCACAAGAGACAAGGACTTCCGAGCATTCGCGGCGGCCGCGGGGCTCGATCTTGTGTTGGAGTCAGCAGAGATGAAGTAAGGGGCGGGCTATTGATCGCTCAGCTAAAGGCCGAATGACGGGAATCGGAAACTGCCTACTGGGCGACCGAATGTCCAATTAAAGGAGGCGATGGGGCTGGCAATGTTGACAGTGGAAGCTGTGGCTCGTTCCCATTCTACTGGGAACGGACAACGGGGGCGACCAACATGCCTGAAACAGCACAAGCCGGGAAGAAACCGAATATTCTCTTCATCATGGGCGACGACATAGGCTGGTTCAACGTAAGCGCTTACAACATGGGCATGATGGGATATCGCACGCCCAACATCGACCGCATTGGCAAGGAAGGCGCTGTTTTTACCGACTGGTACGGCCAGCAGAGCTGCACGGCTGGACGCGCTGCCTTCATCACCGGACAGTCTCCTATTCGCACAGGGCTGACCAAAGTCGGTCTTCCAGGCGCCAAGCTTGGCCTCGGCCCTGAGGATCCTTCCGTCGCCGACGTGATGAAGACCTACGGTTACGCGACCGGCCAATTCGGCAAGAATCACCTGGGCGACCGGAATGAGCATCTGCCGACGATGCACGGCTTCGACGAATTTTTCGGCAACCTCTACCATTTGAACGCCGAGGAGGAACCAGAGAATCCCGACTATCCGAAGGATCCCAACTTCCGCAAGAAGTTCGGGCCGCGCGGGGTGATGCGTTGCGAGGCTACCGACAAAGATGATCCGACCGAGGATCCGGCCTTCGGGCGAGTCGGGAAACAGAGGATTGAGAACACCGGCGCGCTGGACACGAAGCGCATGCAGACCGTCGACGAAGAGTTCCTAGCGGCGGCCAAGGATTTCATCAACCGTCAGCACAAGGCTGGCAAGCCCTGGTTCTGCTACTCCAACACCACCCGTATGCACGTTTTCACGCACTTGAAAAAAGAATCGCAGGGCAAGACCGGCCTGGGCGTTTACCCCGATGGCATGGTAGAAACCGACGGCCACGTCGGCCAACTCCTGAAACTGCTCGATGACCTGAAGGTCGCAGACAACACGATTGTCGTCTACACAACCGACAACGGCGCCGAAACTATAACGTGGCCCGATGGCGGCAACACGCCATTTAAAGGTGAGAAGGACACAAACTGGGAGGGCGCTTTTCGCGTTCCGACGCTGGTGCGCTGGCCTGGGGTGATCAAGCCCGGCACGATTATCAACGAGATCTGCGCGCACGAGGATTTCATCCCAACCTTCGCGGCAGCCGCCGGCGAGCCGGATCTCGTTGAAAAAGTCAAGAAAGGGCATGTGCTCAATGGGAAAAACTTCAAGGTTCACCTGGACGGCTTCAATCTCTTGCCATTCCTGAAGGGCGAGATGAAAGATTCGCCACGCGAGGGCTTCTTTTACTGGAGCGACGACGGCGACCTTCTCGCCCTGCGTGTGCACCAGTGGAAGGTGTCGTTTATGGAGCAGAACGGGAAAAGCGGTCCGGAAACACCTATAGGGGTCTGGCAGAGCGACTTCACGGCCCTGCGCACTCCAAACTTGTACAATCTGCGATCCGATCCATTTGAACGCGGGCCGGAAAGTTCCTGGTATGCGGACTGGGTGGCTCATCGCGTGTTCGTGCAGGTTCCGGCGCAGGGGATCGTGGCGAAAATGCTTGAGAGCTTCACGGAGTTTCCACCCCGCGCGAAAGCAGCCAGCTTTACGGTGAGCAACGTGATGGACAAGATCATGGCCGCCGCCACAGGTAGACCATCAAGTCCGCCACGGGCCGCCGCAGCCCACGGATAATCCTAGATCCTTGAAAATAAGCCGGCTCACGGTTGAGTCATTGCCCAACCCGCTAAACAGAGCGCGACTGCGGCGCCAGTGAGAAAGCCGACCACGAACCAGATCGGCCGAGGCCACCGGTGTAGCCTCGCCATTCCACCAATTATGGGACGTCGATTGGGCAAGGGCGCAGCAAGCAGCGCCCCTAGGGCCACAAGGCGGCGGGGCTAGTTGTCGTCGATTTGGGCGCGCTGGAGGCGGTCGGAATAATCGACGTAGAGAGTCTTCCACTCGGCGTAGAAATCGAGGGCCGCGAGGCCGGACTCGCGGTGGCCGTTGCCGGTGTTTTTCGTGCCACCGAATGGCAGATGGACTTCGGCGCCGATGGTGGGCGCGTTGACGTAGACGATGCCGGTTTCGAGGTCGCGCTGAGCGCGGAAGGCATTGTTGACGTTGCGCGTGTAGATCGAAGCCGAGAGGCCGTAGTTGACGCCGTTGGCGATTTCGAGGCCGTCGTCGAATGTGTCGAACGGGATGAGGCAGACCACGGGGCCGAAAATCTCTTCCTGGCAGACGCGCATCTTCGGATCGCAATCGGTGAAAACTGTCGGCTCATGGAACCATCCGCGAGCGAGGGCGCCGCTTTCGAGGCGATGGCCGCCGGTTGCAAGCTTTGCGCCTTCATTCTTGCCGATTTCGACATAGCTCATCACCGTTTTTAGCTGCTGCTCGTTGATGCAGGGGCCCATTTGCGTGGCGGGATCGAGTCCGTCGCCGACGCGAAGAGATTTCGCGCGATGGATGAATTTTTCGGCGAACTCGCGGTAGACGCCCTTTTGCACGGCGACGCGGCTGGCAGCGGTGCAGCGTTGTCCCGTGGTGCCGAAGCCGCCCCAGATGGCGCCGTCGATGGCGAGATCGAGATTGGCGTCGTCCATGACGACGATGATGTTTTTGCCTCCCATTTCGAGATGGCATTTCTTGAATGTGGGCGCGCAGGCCTGGCTGACGATGCGGCCGACTTCGGTGGAACCGGTGAAGCTGATCAAGTCGATGCCGGGATTATTGAGCATCGGAGCGCCGGCTTGCGGACCGTCGCCGAAGATCACGTTGAGCACGCCGGCGGGAAGACCGGCATCGGAGAGCGCCTGCGTGAGATGGTAGGTGGAGAGCGGCGTGTCTTCCGCAGGCTTCAGTACGACTGTATTTCCACAGACGAGAGCGGGCATCACTTTCCAGGATGGAATCGCCATGGGGAAATTCCACGGAGTGATCAAGCCGGCGACTCCGACGGGGACGCGCACGGACATGGCGACCTTGTTGACGAGTTCGGAGGGGGTGGTCTGGCCAAAGAGGCGGCGGCCTTCGCCGGCCATCAAGTAGGTCATGTCGATGGCTTCCTGCACGTCGCCGCGCGTTTCGGCGAGAACCTTGCCCATTTCGCGCGTCATGTCGCGGGCATAGTCATCTTTATTGCGGACGAGGATTTCGGCGCAACGATAGAGAATTTCGGCGCGCTTCGGCGCGGGCGTGAGGCTCCATTGACGGGCGGCGCTGCGGGCGGCGTCGATAGCTTGTGTGACGTCGGCTTCATCGGAGGCCGCGAAGATGCCGACGAGCTCATCGTGGTTTGCGGGATTGCGGTCTTCGATGCCTTTGCCGGAGCGAGGCGCTAACCATTCGCCGTTGATGAAATTGCTATAAGTTGGCGGGGGAACAAATGCGGTGGCCATCGTGGTTCCTCCTTGAACGCGGCGCGCGAGCCGGTCGCGAAAGGCGGCTGTCAGAAGCAACAGTTTACTCGCTCAGAGTGACTGGCGGAAGCTCTGCGAGGAGAAGTGGATGTCCATGGATATCAGGCGCAGGGATTTGTTGAAGGCTGCAGCTGTTGCGGCACTCGGCGGGGTTGTCGGTCGGGTGACTTCGGCAGCGGACGCCCCGCTGTCGTCATGGAATGACGGGCCGTCCAAGGAGGCGATCCTCGATTTCGTTCGCACTACCACCGATCGGTCCAGTCCGAGATTCGTGCCCCCGGAGCAGCGGATCGCCACCTTTGACCAGGATGGAACCTTATGGGTGGAGCATCCCATGTATACGCAGGTTGTCTATTGCCTGGAACGCGTTCCAGCGGTCGTGAAGGCGAAGCCTGAGCTCGCCAGCGCCGAGCCATTCAAGACCGTGCTTTCGGGTAACCGTGAAGCGATTTCGAGGCTTTCGACGGACGACCTCCTAAAGATTCTTGCTGCGACGCTCACTGGCATGAGCGTGGATCAATTTGAAGTCGAAGTAAAACAGTGGCTCAGCAACGCCCGCGATCCGCGCTGGAAGCGGCCTTATACCGAACTCATATACTTGCCAATGATTGAGGTTCTGAATTACATGCGCGCCAACCGGTACAAGACCTACATCGTAACCGGCGGGGGGCAGGATTTCGTGCGCGTGTACTCCGATAAGACGTACGGCATTCCATGCGAGCAGGTGGTTGGCACGGTGGGCGGAACAACCTTCGGCTACGACAAAGAGGGCCGACCGTTTCTTACCAAGGATCCCAAGCTACTCCTGAATGACGATAATGCGGGCAAGCCAGAAGGCATCCACTTAATGATCGGGCTTCGCCCCTTCGCTGCATTCGGCAATTCCACCGGCGACCGACAGATGTGTGAGTACACCACGGCTGGCGACGGCAAACGGCTGGCGATACTGATACTACACGACGATGCAACCCGAGAATATGCCTACGGTCCAGCCCAGGGGCTGCCTGAAAGCAAAGTGGGTACGTTCACCCAGGCGCTCTATGACGAAGCCAAGTCGAATGGATGGCGCATTATCAGCATGAAAAACGACTGGAAGCAGATCTTCGCCGAGTAGAACAGGTCACTCTGTAACTCACCTAGAACGCCAGAAAGGAGACGGTGATGAAGCTAATTGACACATCCTTCACGCCCCTGCTCCTGTTCGGAGCCATGGTGGCAGCGATAGCACTGCAGTCTGGAAGCGCGGGGGCGTGGCAGACGACTGCCGCCGGAGAAAATGACGTTACGGCCATCGACATCCTACTTGACCCGGACGCAACGATGATCCAACACGCCGAGGCCGCCAACGCGCAACTCCTACAGCATTACCCCAAGGGTTTCACGTTGGGCGGCGTGCATGCACCGCACATCACCATGCTGCAGCGGTTCGTCAGAACAGCGGACCTCCCCAAAGTGTACGCAGCCGCCGACAGAGTGATTGCAAATGCGAATCCAACCAGCTGGAAGCTTACGGCGTTCAAGTACGACCACATAGGTGAGGCGAAGGTCGGAGACGACACCGTTGGCATTGGCAACATCTTGATTAGGCCGACACCCGATCTGCTCAGGCTTCAGCAGGAATTGGCCGATGCGATCAAGCCGTTCGAGGCGCCCACAGGAACTTCCGCCGCATTCGTCACCACTCCCCAGGCACCTCATATCTCCGAGGACCTCATTCAGTACGTCTCGGTCTTCGTTCCCGATCACAGCGGAGATCATTACAACCCGCACGTCAGCATTGGGGTCGGCACCATCGACTTTTTGACGACCTTTAGTTCCGCACCGTTCGACGACTTTACGTTCTCTCCTGCCGGAGCATCCGTCTATCACTTGGGAGAATACGGCACCGCAATGAAAAAACTGCATTCCGTCCCGCTGAAGAACTGACAGAAACGATTTGCAACTCTGCGCCGATTTCCTCCGTGGACGCGCGTGAGCCGGTCGCGAAAGGCGGCGACAAGCACAGACTGACGATCGCGCGGGAAAGCGTCAACGCAGGGAGTCAAAATAGCAAATTTCGTGCATCGTTTCTCCTCGGAAAAGCGTCATACGTAAGAACGCCTTCAGCAGAGTTCAAATTAGACCGTTGCTGGTGATCAGATGAGACGATCCAATCGACGGACCTCGGTCCTGGGGCTGATCGTTTTGGGAGCGGGTATAACGCTCGGTGCACTAGCGCAAGAGCCGGGGCAGCAGCAACCGCCCTCACCGCCTCCACCACCCGCCCAAGAACAGCCCTCGCCGCAAGCGCCAGCATCCAACCAGCCTTACCAGACGGAAGACCCCGAACAGTTGCAGCAGTTGGTGGCGCCAATCGCGCTATACCCGGATTCCCTGGTCGCGTCTATCCTGGGTGCTTCCAGCTATCCATCGGAAATTGCTGATGCCAATAGCTTTCTAGCGGCACGCCAGAACTTCACACCGGAGCAAATTGCGTCCGACGCGGACAAACAATCCTGGGCACCCGCCGTCAAGTCGCTGCTGGCGTTTCCCCCGGTGCTTCGAAATCTCGCCTCAAACCTCTCTTGGACCTCGGAATTGGGCGATGCCTATTACAACCAGCCCACTGACGTGATGGACGCGATTCAAGAGATGCGACGGGATGCCAAGAAACACGGCACGCTGAAGAGCAACGACCAGATCAAGGTGGTTGATAAGCACGGCTACATCACGATTGAGCCGAAGAATCCTGACTCCCAAACTGTCTACGTCCCGCAGTACGACCCCTGGCTGGCGTACGGCTATCCCGTCGAGCCCTGGCCGGGGTGGGTGGAAGTCCCCGGAGTGTGGTGGGATGGGCCTGGACTTTACTTCGGTGCGGGTTTTGGTCTCGCACCCTTTTGGGGATTCGGCTGGGGCTGGCCTTACTGGGGCCTGGACTGGTGGGGACGTGGAATCTATTGGCACGGCGCGCCCTACTGGCACGGCAGCCCGGCCTTCTTCGATCGTGACCGTTTCTATCGCGGCTATCCGGGCTTTAGTTATCGTTCTGGGCCGGACCAGCGCGCTGGCCGCGGGTTCGAAGGACGCTCGCCTGGAATGCGGTCTGGTCCCTTTAGCGGCTTCAATCACGGAGGCGTAACGAGGGGGTATTCCGCGCGCGGCCAGAGCAGTGTCGGCGGTGTGTTTCATGGCGGAGGTTTCGGTGGCGGCGGCTTTCACGGCGGCGGTGGGGGCGGCTTCCACGGCGGTGGCGGTCGTCGTTAAGCTGGCTCGGGCCGGTTTGGAAGGCTCGAGCAAGGGGCGAGGATTTATGTTGCGCGATGCGAAGCAGATTTGGCGATTTTCGTTGGTGGCGCTCGCAGGGGTTCTGCTCGGCACATTTCTCGTTGCTACCAGCCAGGCTCAAGCGCAGAGCACACCACAGACTTCACCCGCCGCACATGCCTCGCCTTGGCGGAGCGCATCTTCGCAGCGATCGCGCGCCAAGCAAAAGACATTTTCCTCCGCGCGGGAGGCTGCCGAGGCCCTCTACACTGCTGCCAAAAACCATGATGAGAACGCCATGCTCATCATCCTCGGCGCTGATGCTCGCGACATCGTTGTTTGGACCGACAACTCCGC
>JASHRI010000096.1 GCA_030037435.1 Candidatus Acidiferrales bacterium
CCGACGTGATTGACGCCGAGACCGGGAACAATGGGCGACGAAGCTGGAGTGGCGTCTTGCGCCAGGGCCTTCGCAGGCAGCGCCAAGATCGCCAGCGCTTGAATAAGGCTTCGGCGTGTCAGTCGGCCGCGATCATATTGATCGAACAGTGCGTCAATGGAGTCCATCGGCGTTCCCTCCGGCGTGAAATCGCGGGATTGTACCACGCCCTGCGCGCACCGGATGAGCCAGACTTCGAGGTTGCCGTCGAGGACGGCATCCGAATATCGCCGAAGCAATAGCCAGGCAGATTAGTTGCCGGCGAGTTTTTGCACCACGTCCAACGATTTGAAAACGTGCTGATCGGGCTGCAGATGGTCAGCAGACGATGAAAAGATGGCGAGTATTTTGTGGTCCTTCCCAATCACAAAAGTCGTGCGCTCGATAAACTCATGGTCGATCGCGTCGCCTCGCACGTCCTTGAGGCCTGGCGGCCCTTTCATCGCGGTGAGGCCGTACGATGACGAGATTTTGAGATCGGCGTCCGACGCGACGGGAAACTTACCGGCGCAGTAGTCCGGAGCTGACGAAAACGCATTGAGCCGTTCGATGCTATCCGCGGAGACGCCAATGATGGTGGCGTGAGCATCGACGAATTTTTGCTTGTTATCAGCGAACGTATGCGCCTCAAGATCGCAGCCTTTGGTAAAGGCTGAAGGATAGAAATAGACAACAACTGGTCCTTTCTTGAGGGCCTTGTCGAGCGAAAAGACGAAATCCTTGCCAGCCAGGCTGGCTTGGGCGGTGAAGTTCGGGACCGTGTCGCCGGGCTTAAGCGCATCCGGCGCGGCGAGCGCAGCCGCAGCAAATACACCCACAAGAATCAATCCCCCCAAGTAACGTTTCATGTTGCCTCTTCTCCGCGGGCCTCCTCACCCCAGGCCCGGCGTAACGAGGCGTCGAGTCTAGCACAGTTTTCCTGTTGGCAGCGTGAGCGGCGAGACGTGGCGGGGAATCTAAACGAAGCAGGCAATAATCAAGACGCCCAATGCGGAAATGCGCGTGTGGCAGGCGCGACGAAAAACCACGAAGTCAGCGGATCGAATGCAGGATAATGAAGGAGGGAGGACGAAATGCTCACGCTCTGCATCCGGTACACGATTGACATGCACAAGATCGCCGATTTTGAAAACTACGCGCGAGCCTGGCCCGAACCAATTCGAAAGGCCGGCGGAGAGCTCGTCGGATACTTCCTGCCAACAAAAATAGCCGGCCCCACGGATTTCGCATTGGCCTTGATCAACTTTCCAAGCCTGACAGCGTACGAGCGGTACAGGGAAGTTCTTTCGAAAGATCCCGCAGCGAAAGCCAACTTCGAGTCTGCTGAAAACTCCGGGTGCATTCTGGTGGAAGATCGTTTGATTCTTCAGCGGGCCGCCTGAAGTACGGGTCCTCATGTCGTGCTCGCACTGACACCGACCGCCAAGGGAATTCGTGCCAACCGTCAGCCACATTTTTGCGGTGCATCTTTTTTCTTGGTTGCGGGGTACGACGCAGCGGAGTAGCGTTTCTGTCGGAGGTTAGAAATCGCGCGCAGGTCTTCCTACGGGGCGGTTGCTAGTCTTAGCGAATACCACTGGCAGTTTTGAAGAGCCCAGCCCGAAGGAAGGAAATCATGAAAATCGTAGTAATCGGTGGCAGCGGACTCATCGGATCAAAACTCGTTTCCAAGTTGCGCGAGCAACGGCACGAGGCGATAGCATCATCACCCAGTTCGGGCGTCAACACTCTTACAGGCCAGGGACTGGCCGAAGTGCTGAAGGGCGCCTCGGTGGTTGTGGACGTCTCAAACTCTCCCGACTGGGAGGACGCAGCAGTGCTGCGGTTCTTCGAAACATCGACTCGCAATCTTCTGACGCATGAAGCGGCTGCGGGCGTAACGCATCACGTTGCTTTATCGGTCGTGGGAACGGACCGGCTGTCGGAAAGCGGATACTTTCGCGCCAAGATCGCGCAAGAGAAACTGATCAAGGAGTCCCCAGTCCCCTACTCCATCGTGCGCGCGACGCAGTTCTTCGAGTTCCTGAAGGGGCTTGCGGACATTTCCATGGACGGCAACAAGGTGCATTTACCACATGTGCTGTTCCAGCCGATGGCCGCGGAGGACGTAGCGAGCGGAGTATGCAGTATCGCTGTCGGCGCGCCGGTAAACGGCACGGTCGAAATTGGAGGACCGGAACAATTTCGCGTGGATGAGCTGGTCCGGCGGCGATTGGCCACACTCAAAGATCCCCGGGAAGTCGTGGCCGACCCAAATGCGCGTTACGCTGGCGCGAGGCTCAGCGAGCGAACACTCGTTCCCGGCAAAGATGCCCGGCTTGGCGAAATGCGTTTCGAATCCTGGGTTACTCGGCCGGCGGCAAAAGCGGCGGGCCGCTAGCTTGACTTAAAGCGCAGGCACACACTATCCGGAGTGCGTGAGATGAGGCTCAGGAATAGCGGAGCCAGCGGAGGAGTTCGG
Source organism: Candidatus Acidiferrales bacterium (assembly GCA_030037435.1). GTDB lineage: Bacteria > Acidobacteriota > Terriglobia > Acidiferrales > UBA7541 > Palsa-295. Next base: position 2,501 of record JASHRI010000096.1, read on the forward strand.
GTACGGTGGGGCGCTTGCCGTACATGAGGACGCCGATGCGATAGATCTTCGCGGAGGCCCAGATGACACCCACGATGGTCAGCAACAAAAGGACGATTGAAAGACTGGTTTGCCAGACCGGTGCAGCCTGCAACGAAAGGCGCAGGGGCATCAGGATCGGCGAGAGGAACGGAATCTCGGAGAGCACGAGGGACGTGGTCGAAGTGGGATCGGTGAGGACCACCCAGTAGATCGAGATGGCAAAAACGAGCGGTCCCATTGCCAGCCACTGCAACTGCCCTGCCTCGTTTTCGGATGAGCAAGCCGCTCCAACAGCGGCGAACATGGAGGAGTACAAAAAGTAGCCACAGAAGAAAAACAGCGTCGCCCAAATTACCATCACGATTGGAAAGTGAATCACCGGAAACGAATAGCCGGGGTTGAACAGCACTGCCACGATTGCTCCATACGAGACGAGCAGGCCCAGGGAAATAACCCAGACGAGAAATTGCGTGAAGGCCGCGCCCGCAACGCCAAGAATCTTGCCAACCAGCAGCTGAGACGGCCGCACGGAAGAAATGAGCACTTCCATCGTGCGAGTGGTCTTCTCTTCCAGGACGGAGCGCATGGTGATGATTCCGTACATCAATAAAGACATGTAGAGCAGAATCACCAGGCCGATCGAAATGCCGAACGTTTGCCCCCGCTCAACGGACTCGCCCGACGCGCTGACTTTGATGATTTGCAGATTGGCGTCACGGGTGATGTCGCTTACATCGTCGACATGGATGCCGTGCGCACGCAAGCGGGCTTCGACGAGCGCCCGATTCACCGCCGAAGCAAGAGGCGCGAAAATAGCAAAATTGCCTGGATTCTTGGTGTGAAACTCGAAAGGCTGTGTGAAATCGGCGGGAACGACGAGATACGCGTCGAGCGCGCCGGAATTGATCCGCGCCCGCAAGTCCTGCTCGCTGCTTTCGGTCGAGGCGGGACGGTCGATGGCATCCACGACGACGAACTGGGGCTTGCCATTGGAGAGGGTGCCGTCGAGGTTTCGACTCAACGATGTGGCCAGACCGCCGGCGTTGTCCACGATTGCAATGCGGAGACTCTCGTTCGAGCCGTGCCTTGCGACGAACGCGATCAATGCAATGGTGACGATGCCGGGAAGCGGCACGATGAGCGTGGTGATGAGAAACGCCTTCGTTTTGACGCGCGTGATGTATTCGCGCTTGATGATGAGCCAGATTTTATGCATGGGCGGTCTTCTCGATGAAAATGTCGCTGAGAGAGGGCTCGAGCAATTCGAAGCGCGTGATTTGCGCGCCGGATTGCACGGCGGCGCGAAGAATTTCCTGCGGATCCGCGCCGGGTTTGAGTTTGGCTTCGGCGCCTGAGCCGAAGCGATTGATGCTGGCGACGCAGGGATGCGAGAGAAAACCGTCGCCTCCGGTGTATTCGATGTGCAGGGTGTTCTTGCCGTAGGACTGCTTGATGGCGCGCAGATCGCCGTCGAGGACGTTGCGGCCTTTGTTGATGAGGCAGATGGAGTCGCACATTTTTTCGACCTGCTCCATGCGGTGCGTGGAGAGCACGATGGTCGAGCCCTGATCGCGCATTTCGAGCATGATGTCTTTGACAACGGTGGCATTGACGGGATCGAGGCCGGAGAAAGGCTCATCGAGAATGACGATGGGCGGGCGGTGCAACACCGAGCAGATGAACTGAACTTTCTGCTGCATGCCTTTCGAGAGGTCAGCCAATTTTTTCTCGGACCATTCGGAAAGCTCGAAACGGTCGAGCCATTCGCGGGCGCGACGATCAGCCTCCGCTTCGGACAGACCATGCAGGGCGCCGAGGAATACGATCAGGCGGCGGACCTCCATGCGAGGATAGAGGCCGCGCTCTTCAGGCAGGTAGCCGATGGAATCGCGGCTATCGTCGCTGACCGGCTGGCCGAGGACGCGGATCGCGCCGGAGTCGGGCACAAGAATGTGCATGACCATGCGGATGGTGGTGGTCTTGCCGGCACCATTGGGACCGAGAAGGCCGAGGATGGCGCCCTGGCGGACGCGCAGGTTCACACTATCGACCGCCGTGACCGAATCGTAGGATTTGGTGACGTTTTCGAGCGAAAGCGCGTCCACAGTACCGCCTTTCGTGCTTCTGCGTGCCCGACGATGGCCGATCTACAGGTTTTGCGAGCGCCGCGACAGTCGTATGAGGTGCATTCTCACATATCCTACGTATGAGCCGAAAAAAGATTACGGGGGCGAGCGCGGAGTTTAAGGCGAACGTGGCGTGGTAAGATCGAGGCCGCACGGCGGGAGACCGTACAGAATGCTGGACATAAAGGCAATTCAGTCGGAGTTGCGAGCCAGCAAGATTGACGGCTGGTTATTCTACGATCACCACCATCGCGATCCGATCGCCGGGCACATTTTGGGCCTGGACGGCGATGGGATGGCGACGCGGCGATGGTTTTACTTCGTGCCATCGCGGGGCGAGCCTAGAAAGCTGGTCCACCGAATCGAGCAGGGGGCGCTGACTCCGCTGGCGGGGCGACAGCAGGTCTATTCAAGCTGGGAGGAACTGCACAAGGGGCTGCGGAAGCTGCTAGCGGGCAGCCGCACGGTGGCGATGCAGTATTCGCCGGAGAACAACATTCCTTATATCGGGCTGGTGGACGCGGGGACCGTGGAGTTGGTGAGGAAGCTGAAGAAGCGAGTGGTGAGCTCGGCGGATCTGGTGCAGAAATTCGAGGCGACGTGGAGCGCGGAGCAATTGGAATCACATCTCGCGGCGGGGCGAATCGTGGACCGCGTCACGCGCGGGGCGTTTGAGCGGGCGGCAGCGTGCGTGAGCGACGGCAAGCCGATGACAGAATACGAACTTCAGCAGTGGATGCTCGAACGGTTTAGGGCGAATGGCCTGACGACGGCGGAGCCCCCGATTGCTGCCGTCCAGCCGAACAATGGAAATCCGCACTACGAGCCAAAGGCCACGGGTTCGCGCGCGATCCGCGCAGGCGATCTGCTGCTGCTGGATGTGTGGGCCAAAACCACGCAGCCGGGGAGCGTTTATTACGACATCACCTGGGTGGGATACCTGGGCAAGCGCGTGCCGGATGCGTACGCCAAGATTTTTCGGATCGTGCGCGATGCGCGGGATCGAGCCGTGGAACTGGTGCAGGAAGCCGTGGCGAGCGGGCGGACGATTCACGGCTGGGAAGTGGACCGCGCAGCGCGGGAAACGATTCGCAAAGCGGGATACGCGAAATACTTCGTCCATCGGACGGGGCATAGCATCGGGCAAGAAGTGCATGGCAACGGCGCGAATATGGACGGCCTCGAAACGCGCGACGATCGTAAACTTGTGCCGCGAACCTGCTTTTCCGTTGAACCGGGAATTTATTTGCCGGCGTTCGGAATTCGCAGCGAAGTGAACGTCTATGTGGGCGAGCGCGAAGCGAATGTGACGGGCGCGGTGCAGGAAGAAATTCTGGCGTTACTCGCCTGAACGGCATGGCGATGGATTTTCCAAGCGAGGCAAAATCGAGCGAGAACACGGAGATCGGCGTCGCGGCAGACAGTGAGCTGGCCGAGCGCGATTGGCTGGCGTGGGGCGCGGTGTTGGCAGGCTGGGCCGTTCCAGGATTGGGACACGCAGTGATGGGGCGATGGGGCCGGGCGCTGGGATTTTTCGTCGCGGTGGGGGGGCTGGCCGTGGCGGGATGCGCGATGAGAGGCGAAATGTTTGCGCCGGGGACGAGCGGGTCGTTTGGCACGCTTGGGTTCCTGGCGGATGCGGCGGCGGGCGTTTTCTATTTTGCGCCGCATGTGCTCGGAAACGTTGCGCCTGATCTGGCGCTCGCTGCGGGAAATTATGGGACGCGCTTGATCGCCGCGGCCGGGCTGGTGAATGTGTTGGGCGTAATCGATGCGTACGGAATCGCGAGCGGATTGAAAATCTGAAAAACGAATTGAAACGCAGGCCTCAATGCTAGCGATTGAGATCGGCCATTTTCAGGTGATGACGA